>JBDTOW010000159.1:0-7615 GCA_039933075.1 Verrucomicrobiota bacterium
CCGCCAAACCGGGCGGTGCTCCCAGCCCCGTCTGTGCTGCCAAAACTGCCCGCGACTCCAGCGAGTGTTGTCACCATCCAGTTTGTTCCGGTCGGCGATATTTTCCGGATGGTGGCGTTACCTCTTTCCGCCACATAAAGATTGCCTGCGCTGTCCGTCGCAACGCCCGAAGGAATAAAAAACCGCGCGTCGCTGCCTGTCCCGTTCGTGCTGCCAGCAAAGCCGGCCAGGCCCGCCAATGTCGTCACCTCTCCTGCTGCTGTCAGCTTCCGAATCGTATGGTTGACCTGGTCGGCCACGTAGGTGTTGCCCGCGCTGTCCATTGTCACGGCGGCAGGTCCTTTGAACAGTGCCGCCTTGCCCGCCCCATCCGTGCTGCCGTAATTGCCTCCGAGTCCCGCCAGTGTCGTCACCATCCAGTTCGTTCCCACCGGTGTCACTTTCCGAATCGCGTCATTGTAAATGTCCGACACGTAAACGTTGCGCGTGGTGTCCACTGCCACGGCGTAGGGAAAGGCAAACCGAGCGGCGTCGCCTGTGCCGTCTGCGCTGCCGGGATTGTGCGCCAATCCGGCCAACGTGCTCACGACCCAGTTCGTGCCGACGGGTGTCACCATTCGGATCGTGTGGTTTTCTTCATCCGCTACGTAAATGTTGCCGGCGTTGTCCACAGCTACACCTTTGGGGTCGCTCAGCCGCGCGGCGCTGTTCGTGCCATCGACACTTCCCGAAATTCCCGCTCTTCCGACTAGTGTCGTCACCACCCAGTTCGTGCCGACGGGCGTTACTTTGCGGATCGTATAGTTGTCTGTGTCCCCTACATACAGGTTGCCCACGCTGTCTATGCCCAGACCTTGCGCGAAATTAAATCGAGCGGCGCTTCCAGTCCCGTCCGCGCTACCAGGGTTGCCCGCCCGTCCGGCAATTGTCGTCACCACCCAGTTCGTGCCGGCGGGCGCCACTTTACGGATCGTGGAATTGCCAAGGTCCGCGACATAGAGGTTGCCTGCGCCATCCATCGCCAGGCCTTCAGGACCATTGAAGCGCGCGGCGCTACCTGTGCCGTTCGCGCTGCCAGAACTGCCCGCCAGGCCGGCGATGGTCGTCACCTCTCCCTGCGAGGTCACTTTGCGGATCGTATGGTTGCCTGTATCTGACACATAGACGTTGCCGCTGCCGTCCACCATGAGCCTGTCCGGATAGTAAAATCGCGCGTCGCTGCCAGTCCCGTCAGCGCTTCCGAAAGCCCCCGGCAGCCCGGCCAGCGTTGTCACTACTCTCGTCGGTGAGACTATTCTGATGGCATGATTGAATGTGTCCGCCACATAGACGTTGCCCGCGCTGTCAACCGCCACACCAGCGGGAATACTAAGCCGGGCGGCACTGCCGGGCGTGTCTGGGCTGCTAAAGCCTCCTCCTCCAGCGAGCGTCGTGAAGGTGTAAGGTTCGTAAGTGGATTGAGCCAGGCCTTGGATCGCCGTCAGAGCAAGCGCGATCATGGTCCCGATTGTACGGGAAGTTTGGTTTTTCATGTGGATGCTTTTTATGGTTTGATTTGAGCTGCGCCGGTGTCAGCGCTGTTGGTGATGGTGATCGTGGCGGCGTCGGCGGATCCGATTGCCAGCGTAACGAGCAGGAGTGTTTTATGGAATTGCAGGTGAGATTTCATCGACAATCCTGATAGCGGCTGTTGATCATCACCAATGACAATCAGGAAAGGCGGCCAAAGGTTACAGGGCGGAAGGTAAGAAGCTGGAGCCGAACTCCGGCGCCCAGCCCTTGATGGCTCGGCTGCCAGCGGGGCGCGTCAATTGCCTTGCAGTCAAGGCACGCCGCAACTCCTTGCCCGCCAGTCCTCCGATAGGAACGATTCCGCCGAGCAGACGGATATAAGCGCTGTTCGAGATTACCGCCGCGAAACTTAGGGCTTTATCCGCTCACGGATTGGCCGCGCGTCCAGGTTGTCCGGCGATAGGCGTTCGGCGAGGCGGCTCAGGTATTCGGCTTGGGCACCGGCTGTGAGGGAATTGGTCGGAGCGTTTGCCATGATCCGTTCAGCAAGATGCGCCAGGGCCAAAGCGTTGGTCGGCGACAGCAAGACGGCCTCGCGCGCGCTTGACAGCGCCTCTTCGCGGGTTCGGCGCGAGACGTACTCCGGGATGGTGATGGGACTGCCGGGTGAAATGGTCCGTGATGATCGGTCCGCGAGAAACCACGCCACCCACCGATCGAAAGCGTTGGTGGCAGCGTCTCGTTTTACTCGGTGCCGCAATTCATCGAGGCTCTTGCGCGAAGCATGCTCCAGGCCTCCTGCTTCGTTAAGCCGCTGGCCAATCACGGCTTCCGCCAGGTCGGCCAGAACCGTGCCGTCTGAGCCTGGCCACGCGGGCACCTCCCAAACTCGCGCAGTGCCATCCGTCGAAGCGGTCACGAATCGGTGGCCATCCGGAGCAAACTTCACCCAGGTATGGCCGCCGGTTGGCAAAGGCTCCGTCAGGGGGCGGCCGGTGCGGCTGTCCCAGAGCCGCGCGGTGCCGTCGTTCGATCCGGTCACTACGATTGAGTTGTCCGGACCAAACTCCGCATAACCGACCGTGGCGCGATGGCGGAGCGGCTCCGTCAGGGGCCGTCCGGTCCGCGCGTCCCAAATGCGCGCCGTGCCATCATAAGAAGCCGTGACGACCCAGAGGCCGTTCGGGCTGAATCGCGCCCAATGAACGGGGGCCTTGTGCTGAAGCCGGGCGGTCAGTTCCTTGCCGGTATTCGCGTCCCAAATGCGCCCTGTGCCGTCCTCCGACGCCGTCACAACCCGCTGACCGTCCGCGCTGAATTCGGCACAAAATATCCATCCTTCGTGTCCCTGCAAGTCCAGCGGCGGCCTCCCCGTGCGACAGTCAAGGATGCGAGCGAGGTTCACGTCGAACACTCCTATAACCAAGCGTTGGCCGTCCTGACTGAACCGGGCGAACTGGCAGCCGTTCCCGCGCCAACCCAGCTCTGGTCTGAGTTCGCCGGTCCGCGCGTTCCACACCCACACGCCGTTTTGTGCTGAAGCGGTCCCAATCCATTTTCCGTCAGGAGAAAATTCGACGGAATCCACCTGGCAGCCATGCGTGAGCGGCCCAGTCAA
The DNA here is from genome assembly GCA_039933075.1 of Verrucomicrobiota bacterium. GTDB lineage: Bacteria > Verrucomicrobiota > Verrucomicrobiia > Limisphaerales > JACPZS01 > JBDTOW01. Next base: position 3,131 of record JBDTOW010000159.1, read on the forward strand.
CGGCTGGCCGGTGCGCGCGTCCCAGACTCGCGCCGTCCCATCGTGCGAACACGTGGCCACGCGTTCGCCATCGGGGCTGAACCGGACCGCTGCGACCACCTCCGCGTGCTGGAGGGGCGACCCGCGCGTCTGGCCGGTGCGCGCGTTCCAGATGCGCGCCGTTCGGTCCCCCGAAGCGGTGGCGATCCATTCACCGTCGGGACTGAACTCCGCGAACCCGACTGCGCCGGAATGGACCATTGGCTCGCTCAATGCGCGGCCCGGACGCACATCCCAAATCTGCGCGGTTTTGTCGGCGGAAGTGGTGACGACAAACTGCCCGTCGGGGCTGAACCTGGCGGACCAGATGGTAGCGTCATGCTGCATGGGCGCCAGCAACCGCTGACCGGTGAGAGTTTCTCCAATCCAGACTCCGTTCTGAGCGGGTCCCATGAGCAGCCGCTGCCCATCTGGACTGAATTCGACAAACGAAACCTCCGGGGCGAGGCGCAGCGGCTCGGCGACGGGCTGCCCGGTTCGCGCCCGCCAGATGCGGGTAGTTTCGTCTCTCGACGCGGTGGCAACGAGTTCTCCATCCGGGCTGAACTCAGCGCGGTAAACCCTGTCCTTGTGAATCAGCGGTTGTCCCAAAGGTTCGCCTGACTCAGTCTGCCACACACGCGCGGTGTGGTCGTCGGATGCGGTTACGACCCATTGGCTATCGGGGCTGAAGCGAGCCCAGTTCACGCCCGCGGCATGCGGCAATGGCTTGGCTACCGACTGCCCTGTGCGCGTATCCCAGATTTGCGCCACGTTATCCGCACCGGACGTGACCAGCCAGCGCGCGTCTGGACTGAAGGAGGCGGATTGCACAGAACCTTGGTGTTTGAACGGACCCAATACCGGTTCGCCCGTGGTAACATCCCAGATGCGTGCGGTTCCGTCGTCCGACGCGGTGACGACTAGTCGGCCGTCCGGGCTGAATTGGGCTGACCGGATTTGTTTCAAGTGCGTGATCGATTGGTCCAGCCGCCGGCCAGTGCGGGCATCCCAGAATTGCGCGCGCGCATCATCCGAAACCGTCAAGAGCCTGAGTCCATCGGGACTGAAGTGGGCGAACCGGACTGCGTCGGAATGCAGCAACGGCCCCGTGACCGGCTCGCCGGTGCGGCCATCCCAGATTCGTGCGGTGAGATCCAGCGACGCGGTGGCGACCCAGCGGCCATCCGGGCTGAACTCCGCGTAATTGACTTTCGCGGCGTGAGACAATGGCGGGCCGACGGGCAGGGGAAAATTGCGTAAAGTCAAGGCGGATAGCAGGCGTTGCGCAGCGACGCGGTTGGCCGGCTGCTGTCGAACCATGCGTGCGAGATAGGCCACGCCCATTACGGTCTCGTCCTTTTCGAGCAGGCCCTCGGCACGTTGGTGTTCGAGGAGCATCACGACGTTTTCAGCCCGGGTGCGTTGGACATTTTCACTGGCGGCGTGCTGCTCGGCTCGGCGCCATTGCCAAAAGATACCGGTCACCCCTGTGCCCGCCACGAAAAGCAGTGTCAGCACGAGCGTGGCGAGCGCCGGTTTGCGCCGGCACCAACGCCAGAATTTCTCGCCCACGCTGACCGGGCGTGCCAGGATCGGTTCATCGTTGAGCCAGCGCGCGAGGTCATCGGCCAGCGCCTGGGCGGAGTGGTAACGGCGCGATGGCTCCTTGCCCAGGCACTTGAGGCAGATGGTTTCGAGGTCGCGCGGGACACTGGCGTTGAGCAGCCGTGGCGGCACGGGATCATTCTGCAGCAGTTGCGTCAGCGTTGCCTCCAGCGTGTCAGCAATGAACGGAGGACGACCCGTGAGCAAGTGGTAGAGAATCGCGCCTAACGAATAGACATCGCTGGCCGGAGTGATATTCGCACGCTTGCCGCAAGCTTGTTCCGGCGGAATATAGTGGGGCGTGCCCAGCACTTGTCCCGTGCTGGTTAAGTCGTTTGACACGGATGACATGTCGGCTGCTACGATGCGCTTGGCCAATCCAAAATCCGTCACGCGTGGCTCGTCGGCGGAGTCTATCAACACGTTCGACGGCTTGAGATCGCGATGTAGAATGCCGCGCTGGTGCGCATGGTGAATGGCCTCCGCAATCGTCTTGAGGTAGGCGGCGGAGCGCCGGGCCGGCAGTGGTTTCTCGCGAACGACCATGGCGAGATCCGGTCCTTCGACAAAGTCCATCGAGAAATATTGCTGTCCCTCGTGCTCGCCGACTTCGTGGATGGCAACGATGTTCGGGTGTTGCAGACTGGCGACGGCTTCGGCTTCAACGCGAAAACGCCTCTTGAATTCGTCACTGGCCAGCCGCCCGAACTGCAGCATCTTCACCGCGACAATGCGATTGAGCGAAACCTGCCGCGCTTTGTACACCACCCCCATTCCCCCACGGGAGATTTCTTCCAGCAATTCGTAATCGCCAAAGGAGTGGAAAGCTCGAGGAATCGAGATCTCTCGCGCATCTGCTGAGTTAGAATCGGCCAGAGGCGATGAGGCCGCTTGTCCCAGAAGGCATTTGGGACAAAGCCACACCGACGTGCCTCCGGGGAGAGACACACCACATTGCGGACAGGTGCGCAGGGTCGTCATCTTTCGTGGTTCCATTACGTGATAATCAGGAATGGCGGCTGAAAGTTACACCTCAGCACGATCAGCTACTGAACACGGCAAACAGTTGGCGGATTTCTTCATCAACTTCGGCCGCAGTCGAAACGGTCTGGGCGATTTGCTCGCGCAAGCAATCCCGGTAGCGCTGGCGCAAGCGATGCACGGCCACCTTTGTCGCGCCTTCGCTCATCCCCAGCAAGCGGCCAACTTCAGCATGCGAAAGCGGCGCCCGGTCGCCGGACAAGAAGATTCTGAGCTGGCCGAAAACCTGGCCGCGTCCGCTCGCTTCGTATTCGCGGCCGAGCTGCTTCTCAGCCTGTTCCAAAAGAGTCATGGCCCAACTCTGATCGAACAGTTTTTCGGGGGTTGCTTCGTCGGGGATTTCCAGACGGTAACGGCCTTCGGCGGTCTTCTCATCGAGTGAGATCATGGTGTAATGGCCGCGGCGTTTAGCGGTATGTTCGCGGTTCCATTCGTTAATGAGAAACCGTTTCAGAGCGGAAAGCAGGAACCAGCGGAACCTCCCACGCTCCTGCTGGACGGCTTTGAGGAAACCCTTTTCGAGAAGCCGGGCGAAAAATTCCTGAGTTAAATCCTGCGCATCCTGCGGCTCGTGCCCTCGACGGCGGACGTAGGCATAAAGTGGATACCAATAGTCGTGGCAGAGCCGAGCCAGTGCTGCCGCCGCTTCGGGAGAATTCGCCTCGCGCGCCGCCGTTACCACACTCCAATGCGTGGTCGCAAACCAGTTGGCGGGCTCAATAGCCAGTCGTTCCTGCTCCTCATGCACGCAGACCGAGCTTACAAACGTTGTTGAGAAGGAGCGAGTCAAACTTATGCCGATTCCGAATGCGTAAAGCTTCAAATGCCGCGCTGCGTGTGAGCGGCTTAACCGGCCGCCTACTTGCTCCGACTGACCGATTATCTCAATCGCTCACCAGTGATTCTCATTTTACGGACGCGGGAGTTACGAAGAACCAACCGCAACGCGTGGATACGCAAAACCGCTGGTTTGGTGCGGACGGCCTGCGGCTGGTCGGGACGACACAGCCGCGCTCCGGGTCAACATGAAGTGGCTTGGTTTCGGTAGCCAAAAACGCTAGGTTTAAAGCGCAATGGCGGAAGTGGCGAGCAATTCAACGGATAATGCCGCAACGGCGAAGGCTTTTGCCACCACCCGCTGGACCTTGATCCTGACGGCTCAAGACGGTTCCTCAGCCAGCCAGGCCGCGCTGGAAACGCTCTGCCAAACCTATTGGTTTCCGGTTTACGCTCTCGTGCGCAAATGCGGCTGCGACCCTGAGGCCGCGGGCGATTTCACGCAGGAGTTCTTCGCGCGCCTGCTCTCGGGTGATCGCCTGGCCGCAGTGCGGCGTGAGCGGGGCCGGTTCCGCGCCTTCCTCGCGCAGTCGGTGAAAAACTTTCTCGCGGACGAGTGGGACAAGTCGCGCGCCCAGAAACGTGGCGGCGGTCAAGTCGTGCTTTCGCTGGATGCGGAGATCGCCGAAGGGCGCTACCTGGATGTGCCGCACGACGTGACACCCGACAAGCTGTTCGACCGGCAGTGGGCGGAGCAATTGCTGGCCGCCGCACGGGCCCGGCTCCACGCGGAGTTCCAAGCCGCGGGGCAGAAAAAGTTGCTGGATGTGCTGGAACAAATCGGTGATCCCGACGCGGCGCCGCTGGCCAGTGAGGCGGGGTGCCTGGGTATGCCGTTGAACACACTCAAGAGCCACTTGCATCGCGCGCGGCTGCGCCAGGCGGAGATCATCCGCGAATTGGTTGCGGACACGGTTTCGACCCCGAAGGAGGTCGAGAATGAACTGCGGGACTTGCTGGAAGCCTTGAGGACGTAGCTGT
>JBDTOW010000160.1:0-7540 GCA_039933075.1 Verrucomicrobiota bacterium
ACCCGCGCCGTGACGAAAACAAGACTCGTCAACCGGAAGAAAAATTCACACAATTATCAAGTGCAGTTCTGGCCTAAGGCGGTGCGGCGGCTCGTCCCTTTGGCACAGGTTTTTTTTCGTCGACACTGGCACCATGCGTTGCGGATTCGCGAACGACTGCGGTTCAGCGAGGAAGCGTTTCACCTTATGCTGGCAGGAGGGGTGGGGATCATCGGCGGACTGGTCAACCTGGGCTTGCACGTCAGCTTCGAGTTCGTTCAGATTCTCGCTTTGGGTCAAGGCGGAGATTTGGCTGGTCTGGCGGAGTTACTGCATCGCTGGCAACGCCTGCTGACACCAGCGCTGGGCGGACTGGTTGCGGGCGCGGTTCTATATTGGGGCCTTCGTGTCGTCGGGCCTCAGGGTTCCAGTCACCTGCTCGAAGTAGTTGTCGCCGGCAACGGCCGGCTTCCTTTTAGGACTGCCATCATCAAGTCGATTTCTTCGGTCATTTCCATCGCAACCGGCGGATCGATTGGACGCGAAGGCGCGATTGTTCAACTGACGGCGACGTTGGCTTCACAGTGGGGGCAGTTGGCAAAATGGCAGCCGTATCGATTGCGTCTTTTGGTCGCTTGTGGCGCGGCGTCGGGGATCGCGGCGGCGTACAACGCGCCCGTTGCAGGCGCGGTCTTCGCCGCTCAAATCGTCCTCGGTAATTTTTCGATGAACTTGTTCGCGCCATTGGTCTTTTCCTCGGTCATCGCGACCATGGTTTCGCGAAGTTTCTTCGGCATACGTTCCTGGTATCAGGTTCCGTCCTTCGATTTTACCCGGGTCACAGAGTTGCCGTGGTTTGTGCTCCTCGGGATTTTGTCGGGACTATTGGGGGCGGGATTTCTAAAGATGCTGCGATACAGCGAGGAGCGGTTCAATCTTTTATCGATTCCAATCTTTGCGCGTTTGGCGCTGGGGGGTCTGATTGTGGGCGCCATTTCCGTAATCTACCCGGAAGTCTGGGGCAATGGATACAGCGTCACGAACCGAGTGCTGCGGGAAGAATTGGCCCTGGAGTTTCTAATCGGTGTCTTCTTTGCCAAGCTGCTGGCGACTTTGGCGACCGTGGGCTCCGGCGCGGTCGGGGGCGTTTTCACTCCGACTTTATTCCTGGGAGCGGCCTTGGGCAGTGCTTTCGTCGTCGTGCTGCACCAGACTGGATTGGCTCAAGGGTTGCCGACAGCCACCTTTGCATTGGTTGGGATGGGCAGCGTCCTGGCGGCGACGACTCATTCGCCACTCCTGGCGATGATCATGGTTTTTGAGATCTCGCTGAACTATTCGCTGATGCCGCCCCTGATGATCGCGTGCGTGGTTTCCGCTCTCGTGGCCCGCCGACTGCACCAGGAATCGGTTTACACCGAACCATTGCGTCTGGAAACGCTCGCGGCAGAGCGCGAGAGCTTGCAGATGGGCGCTGCGATGCAAAAAACGGTCGGCGATTTGATGCGAGAACCGGTTCCACCGATTCGTGAGACGGCGACGTTTCGCGAGATTGCCGATCGTTTCCTGACCAGCCCGAATAACTTTTTGCCGGTGGTGGATGAGAGTCAGCGCCTGGTTGGAATTGTCGCCCTCCAGGATCTTAAAGAGTACCTGAATGCCGGGCAGGAACTCAGCGGGGTCATCGCCTATGATGTGATGCGTCCACCCCCAGCCTGTTTGACACCCAACCAGCGTCTGCTGGACACATTGCCCGTCTTGTTGGCAAGTGAACAACGGAATGTCCCGGTCATTAACAGCAAAAAAGGCCAGCGCCTGGTTGGGTCAATTGCGCGCGCCGAAGTGCTGGGATTGTTTTCGGAAGCGCTTGCATCGGGTGGCAACCAGAAACCATGAGAGGAATGGCAGCTTGTCTCAATCTGTTTCGACATGTAACTTGTCGTTGATTCTGGAAGGGCGGAGGATCGCTCTCGACGCGAGTCGGGGGAGGAAAGTCCGAACTCCATAGGGCGCGATGCCATGTAACCCGGGAGCGTGAGCCTCGGGATACACATGGGAGGTGACGATGTGAATCGTCCCGACGGAAAGTGCCACAGAAAACAAACCGCCCCGCCTGTGAGCAATTGCAAGCGGAGCAAGGGTGAAAAGGTGAGGTAAGAGCTCACCGCTCCAAGAGCAATCGCGGAGGCACGGAAAACCCCATCGGGAGCAAGGCCAAATAGGAAACCCGGAGCGGCCCGTTCCAAGGCGCAAGCCAGGTTTCGGGTATTGGCTGCTTAGACAAATGATTCTCTCCGTTCCGCAAGGGACGCAGACAAAACTCGGCTTACAGCCCTTCCAGAATCTATCTTCGGCCGAAACATCAGCTTAAGTCTGCCCGGGTGCAATCAACTGAGTGATCCAAATTTAACGAGCTTAAATCGTTAGTCAGTAGAACGGCAGGCCACTTTCTACGTGCCTTGCGAATCGGTTTCCAGCTCAGGAACGAATTCGTTGATATCCGTTTCGCCAGTGGAAAACCGCCGCCTGCGACATTGCGACAAAAATCCCTCTTGCAACTAAGTCTCAATTAGCTTAGTTTGGCCTGCCGTGAGCAACCAAAAGGATTTATCCGCGATTCGGGAGAAGGTTTGCCCCCAGCCAGCGCTTTGTCCTTTAAACAAAGTACGGGTCGGCATGGCTGTGCGCGTGAAGCAGCTTTCGGCTCCTCCCGACGTAATCCATCGGCTGCGGGAAATGGGATTTTGCGAAGAACAACAGATTCGATTGCTCAGCCATCAGTCGAGTATTGTTTGCCTGGTTTGCAACGCGCGCCTGGCAATCAGCAGCCAACTGGCGGAAAACATCTGGGTGGAGCCCTTGGTTGCGCACCAGTCGGTGGCCTAGCTCATGCCCGGTGCCAGCCAACCGCTGACGTCGCTCGCTGTCGGTTCCTCTGCCACAGTTACCGAGATTAAACTTCCCGCCGAAAGCCGCCCCCGGCTCATGGAGATGGGTTTGCTGGTAGGCACGCCCGTGGAATTGGTTCGTTTTGCTCCCCTGGGTGATCCGGTTGAGATTAAAGTGCGCGGGTATCATCTGACGCTGCGGAAGCACGAAGCAGAGCAGATCTGGGTGCGCTAACTCGCTGGAGATGTTCCAAGATGGCCCCTGTTGTTGAAAAAAAGGAAACCACCTACGTCGTTCTGACCGGCAACCCCAACTGCGGGAAAACGACGCTTTTCAATGCGCTGACCGGTCTGCGGGCCAGAGTGGGCAACTACGCAGGCGTGACGGTCGAACGCAAGGAGGGCAGATTACAGGGAACGCTCCCGGATTCGCCAATCATCATCCTCGATCTGCCGGGCACCTATAGCCTGAGTCCTCAATCGTTAGATGAGGAGATTGCTCGCGACGTGTTGTTTCATCGATTGCCGGAAGTGTTGCCGCCGGATTTGGTTATTGTCGTTGTCGACGCCTCGAACCTCCAGCGGAACCTGTATTACGCGACTCAAGTGATCGAGTTAGGATACCCCATGTTGATCGCGCTCAACATGATTGATGTAGCTGAGAGCAACGGTCAGCACATCGACGCTGCGAAACTCGCCGGCTTCCTGGGAGTTCCGGTGCTTCCAATAGTCGCAAGCGCGGGGCGGGGAATGCCAGAGCTGAAGCGGGAGGTGCGGAAGATGGCCGCCATGGGGAATGTTGAAGCACCGAAGGGGGCACGTTGCTTCTATGATCTGCCGCCCGCCTTCACAGAAGAAATCGAGCAGCTCAGCCGGCAACTGGAGAAGACCTTTCCGAAGCGGCGTTTCAGCCACCGCGCCAAAGCGCTACTGCTGTTGAGCGACGAGAAGGTTTTGCGGGACAGTAACGGATTTTATCCGACCGCCATTCATCAAGCCGTCGAGGCGGCTCGCGGACGCCTGGAGAGTCGAGCAATCGATTGGCGAAGCGTCGCTATCGAAGCGCGATACACGCGGATCGCTCAGCTTCAACAGTTGGTTACGACCGAAGTCTCGCCCGTGCACCAGACGTTCAGCGACAAGCTGGATAGGGTTCTGACCCATAAGTATTGGGGCATGCTGATTTTTGTGTTGCTCATGGCGCTCATATTCCAAAGCATTTTCACCTACGCGAAATGGCCGATGGAGCAGTTGACAACCGTGGTGGACTGGCTTGGCGGTCTGGTTGGGAGATTGATTCCGCCCGGCGACCTGAACAGCTTGCTGGTGAACGGGGTTGTCAAAGGCGTCGGCGCCGTCGTCGTTTTTCTACCCCAGATCTGCTTGCTTTTTTTATTTATCAGCTTGCTGGAAGACACCGGTTACATGGCGCGAGCAGCGTTTCTGATGGACCGGTTGATGAGCAAGGTCGGGCTTCACGGCAAGAGCTTTATTCCGATGCTCAGCTCCTTTGCCTGCGCGATCCCAGGTATTATGGCAACGCGGACGATCGAAAGCGCAAAGGATCGGCTGGTCACCATCCTGGTGTCGCCGCTGATGAGTTGCTCGGCCCGGTTGCCGGTATATACAGTGTTGATCGCCGCCTGCATTCCCGAAATCCGCATATTCGGATTTCTAAAGCTTACCGGCCTCACGATGCTCGCAATGTATCTGCTGGGTACAGTCGTCGCCCTGTTGATGGCATGGTTGTTCAAAAAAACCTTGCTCAAGAGCGGCACCCCGATGCTGATCATGGAATTGCCGCCTTACAAACAGCCGGTGCTTAAAGTTGTGCTGCGTCACATGTGGGATCGGTCAAAGTTGTTCCTGCGCCGCGCGGGCACGGTAATCCTGGGTATCAACATCCTGCTCTGGTTCCTCGAGACCTATCCCCGAAGCAGCGCGGCGCAGGATTTCGCCGCAAAACGCGCGGCCATTGTAACTTCGACTTCGCCGAATCTCGCCGACGCCGGGACTGGAGCGGGCGCCCGTAAGGAAACGCTTTCCGAGTTCGACAGGGAGGCGGCGGGTGAAAACTTTCGGCAAAGCTTCGCCGGCCGGATGGGGCACTTAATCGAACCAGCGATCGCGCCGCTCGGCTTCGATTGGAAGATGGGGATCGGCATTATCGCATCGTTCGCCGCCCGCGAGGTGTTTGTCAGCACCATGTCCACCGTTTACAACGTCGGCGAATTCGACCGGTCCGAAGCGGCGACGACCAACCTCGCCGAGACTCTACGCCGCCAGAAGCACGTCGATGGATCACAGGTTTACACCCCATTGGTCGCCCTTAGCCTGATGGTATTTTATGTTTTTGCTCTTCAATGTGTCAGCACGGTTGCCGTCGTCCGCCGCGAAACGAATTCGTGGAAGTGGCCGCTCTTTCAGTGGGCTTATATGGGTGCTCTGGCGTGGGTTTTTGCTTTCATTACGTATCAAGGTGGGCGCTTCCTGGGATTCAGCTAAGGATTCGGCTTGCGCACTGCCTCCTTCGGGTCAGATTCATATACAAATTTTGCGCTAGTGGTGTCTATCCAGTAGACAGTGAACGGTAAAAGCGAGTTGGAATTGCATTGGTGTGAGCCGCTTTATGAGGCGAAAGCGGCCGATTTGATATTGTACGGACGCGCGCTCGGACTCGGTCACAGTGAGGCAGAAGACGTTTTGCAGGAGACTTTTATGGCGTTGTTGCAACGCGCTAACGCTCCTGCCCAGCCCGAACATTACTGCGTTCGCACCTTTCGCAATCGAGCGTTCAACTATCGGCGCGGTCTTTGGCGCCGGTTGACGCGCGAATTGGAATCGCAACGCTGGTTCGAACGCACCTCGTCCGAGACACCTGAGGAACGCTCGGCGATGCGGTGCCTCAAGGATCTACCGACGGAGCAGCGCGAGGTTATCGTGCTCAAGATCTGGCACGACTACACTTTCGAGGTGCTCGGCGAATTGCTCGATATTTCACCGAATACGGCAGCCGGGCGTTACCGTTATGGATTGCAAAAACTGAGAGCCTGCTTGAAAGGAGAAAATTATGAACGAGACGAATCACTTGGAGAGGCAATTGCGGTCCTGGACACCGCGGGCCCCCTCAGCGAAGCTTAAAGCGCGGTTGTTCGCCGGCGAGGCCGTCCGCGAGAGCGAGAACCCATGGCAGTTTTCCTGGCGGCACTTTGCCCCGGTCACGGGCATCTTGTTGCTGGTTATGGTCACCTTGAGCAGCCGGAACGTGGATTCGATTTATTTCGCGGGCTCGCCGTCCGAACGGATGCTTGCAGCGATGGCTCTAAGCAACCAGACCGCCGCATCGTACTTCACCTCAGTGGATTCATGTGATCGCAACGCGCTGCCGCGAGAGATTTTTGAATCGACAAACGCCAGCCATTCCCCTTCAGGTGTAGGCTCTTTTTCGTTGTTTAAGACCAATAGTTTGATGCGCTAAATCATGAGTCGTGAAAACTTAAAGCCAACCGCCAAAAACTCCCCAATCCCGCCCGCTTCGGAGAAGAAAACCGGCTCTGGACCCCCAAATAAAACGGCTGTGGCAAATGTCGCTCCGCGGCCTGCACCTTTGTACCGCCGGATCGATTGGATCACATTCGCGATAACAACTATCCTGGTCTTCGTCGGGTACTATTGGACGCTGTCGCCGGACCTGACCCTGGAGGACAGCGGAGAATTGGCGGTGGGCTCTTTCTATGCCGGCGTGCCGCACCCACCTGGATATCCGGTCTGGACGCTCTACACCTGGCTTTTTACCGTTCTGGTTCCCTTTTCCAACATTGCCTGGCGAGTCTCCCTTTCTTCCGCTGTGGCAGGCGCGCTGTCTTGCGGATTGATCGCGTTGATGGTCTCCCGAGGGAGCAGCATGATCATCGAAGGAATCGCCGAATTGAAAGACATGGACCGTCGTCGGGAGAATGCGATCTGCGTGGTGGCCGGTTTCGTGGCCGGCGCATTGATGGGCTTCAACGGTTACATGTGGAGCCAGGCGGTCATCGTCGAGGTCTATACTTTTAGTGTGCTCTCGCTCGTCGGCGTGCTGGTTTGCCTGCTCCATTGGATCTACGTGCCGAATCGGCGCCGGTACCTCTACGCGGCGTTTTTCCTCTTCGGCATTTGTTTCACGAACCATATGACCCTGGTTCTGGCGGCAATGGGAATCGAAATCCTGATCGCCGCCGCACAGCCTAAACTCGGACGCGACCTTTTTCTCGCAAACGGCGTTGTCTACCTCATTGGACTGATCCTGAAAGCCAAGGGAGTTATCACGACTTTTGACAGCCCGGACCCGGAACGCATCAGCATGGTGTTTGTTATCTACAATTTTATCGGGCTGGGCTCGATCGCCGCTTGCGGCTGGTTGACGATCAAGACCAAACAATTGATGACCGAGTGGCTGCCTCTTCTAATTCTCTTTGGATGTTGGCTGGCAGGCACCGCCTTTTACTTCTACATGCCGCTGGCTTCGATGACTAATCCACCGATGAACTGGGGCTATCCACGCACCTGGGACGGGTTCATCCACGCCTTTACCCGCGGCCAGTACGAAAAGACCAATCCGACGGATATATTCCGGGATCCTCTCCGTTTCTTAACTCAATTGGGAATGCTCATGGAAGGAGCGATCGAGGAGT
>JBDTOW010000161.1:0-7540 GCA_039933075.1 Verrucomicrobiota bacterium
GCGAGGGCGGGTCTGGTTTCCCTGGCTGATCGTCGTGGCCGCGCAAATTCCGTTGGCGCTGCTCTGGTCGGTTGTCTTTAACTCCGTCCAACTCCTGGTCCAGAAACGCTTGCTGGAGCAGTCGCTGGCGCTTTATCTCTCTCCGAAACGGGTCAAGCAATTCGTTAAACGCCGCGATCTCCTCAAGCCCGGCGCGGAAAAGCAACTGCTCACGATCATCTTCAGCGACATCGAAAACTTCACCACGCTCTCGGAGGGAATGGATTCCGATGATCTCGCCGCGCTGATGAACAGGTATTTCGAGACCGCCGTGTCGCACTGCATCCACAAGACCGACGGCACGGTCGTGAAGTACATCGGCGACGCGATCTTCGCGTTTTGGAATGCTCCGGAACAACAGGAAGATCACCAGGTGCGTGCCTGCCGGGCGGCATTGCTGTTTCGGGACCAGGTTGTCAGCTTTTCAAAAGGCGGAAAAAATTTCACCTTGCGGACCAGAATTGGCATTCACACCGGCGTCGCGAACGTCGGCAATTTCGGCAGCGCGACTCGCATCGACTACACGGCGATCGGCGAGAGTATCAACCTCGCCTCCCGCATGGAGGGTCTGAACAAACATCTTGGCACCGACGTTCTGATTACGCGGGAAACAAAGGAAGGAACCGGTGATTGCTTTGTCACCCGTGCGGTCGGCAATTTCAGGCTCAAAGGTTTTGAAAGGATCGTCGAAGTGCATGAGCTGCTTGACGAAGCGGCACAGATGGAGGCAACCCGTCCGTGGCGCGAGGCTTTCGCGGAGGTGTTGCACGATTTTCAAAAGAAGCGGTTCGACGCCGCCGAGGCTGGGTTTCGACGGACACAGGAGCTTCATCCGGACGATGGACCGAGCGGTTTCTACCTCGCGCGGATTGCCGAATTCCGGGTGAATCCGCCGGGCGACGACTGGGCGGGAGAGATTGATTTGAAGGAAAAATGACCGCCATTTCGGTAGTCATGGTTACCGTTGGATTAGGAAAAGGCTGAGCGAAAAACGCGGAAACTTCTCCCTCTCTTCCATCGGATGGAGGAGAGGGCCGGGGAGAGGAGGCGCGTTTTAGTTGAAGATTCCCCTCTCCCAAACCCTCTCCCCGCTCGTTCCTCGCGAGGAGAGGGAGAAGATTCGTTGTCAGCGAATTCCTTGATTCAACGGCAGTGGAGCCGGGGTGAGCCTGAGCTTTCAGCTGACTGTCCAGTTACGCCTGAAATGGCTCAGAGGGGGTGCGCGGCGAGAGCCTCGCGAGCGGTTTCCAGCATTTTCCGCATTCGCGCGGGAAGCTTTTCGGTGAGTGCCTGGTATTCCTGAATCTGCCGCGTTGATTCGACCAGCAACCGGATCATGCCACACGCGTCACTTCCGTGGACGAACTCGGCGGCAATCCTGCCGCGTTCCCCGCAGTTATGATAGTTTCCCAGAGCGACGCAGACGGCCGCCGTTTGGAAACCAAACTCCTGATACGCGGTGGCTTCACACGTTCCACCGCTCATCAATGCGCGCTGGAATTGAAATTGTTTGTCCTGGGCAGAGAGATTGGCCGCGACTTCTTCAAGGAACCGGGTCGCAGCGGAGTCAAAAATCGAGGTGCGATCACCAACGCGAATAATCGGCCCTTCGCCCATTCGAACTGGTGGCATCTCGCGGCTGGTTTCGAGTGAAATGACGAGAGAATCCTTTGGCAGCCGCGTTGAGGACGCTACGGTCAAAGCCCCATTGAATCCGACCTCCTCGGCGCGCGAGATGACGCCGATGAGGTTCACTTCTTCTCCGGTTTGCTTGAGGTCAATGAGCGTCGCCAGGATCGCCGCGACTCCAATTAAGTCGTCGCACGCGCGACCGATGATGCGGGGTCCGTCCACGGCGAAATCGTCCATTTCCCAAACGGCGAAAAACGGCGCAACGGCCAGAGCGGCCGGCGCATGAATCTCAAATTGTTTTTCCTCGCCAAGCACTTTTCCGAGTTTCGCGGGCGCCGCTCCCGGCATGAGACGCAACGCCAGGCCTGGGCAAAAGTAGTAATCGGGGACACCGCCCAGGAATCTCGCAGCCCAGCGGTCCGGTCCGAGAGGGCGGACGATCTCGAACGCGGGATGGTCGAGGTGCGCCGCGAGGACGAGCGGGCGTTGTTCGGGAGCGGTCTGGAGCCGGACCAGCAGATTGCCGAACTCATCGTGCTCGTGAAGCAAGCCGTGCCCGGCGCAAATCCGCTCCGCCTCGGCGCGCACGAGTTCTTCGTGATACGGGGCAGCGGGGCAGCGCATTAAACGCTCTGCGAGACCAGAGAAAGTCGAAAAATCCATTCGGCAGGCGCGAAAGGGTCAGCGGATCATTTGAGAAACAGTTCCGCCACCGAATCGGCAAACCGTAGTCCTACGGGTGTCAGGCGAAACCGGTGCGGATCGACCGAGGCCCAGCCGCATTCCAGCAATTGATCGATTTCGGCGGACCACTCCTGACGCAGGTCGTAACCCGTCGTTTCGGTGAAGGACTGAAATGGCCAGCCTGCATTCATCCGCATTCCGAAGGCCGCAATTTCTCCTGCGCGGCGCAGCGGCGGAAGCGCTTCGCTGGATTCGATCGCGCGTATCCCACGTTCCAATTGCTCGCAATAGAGCACGGTGTTCGACCAGTTTTTAGTCCGGACACCGCTCACATACCCGCTCGCGCTGGGCCCGATTCCATAAAATGAAGCGCCACGCCAATAATTGATGTTGTGCCGGCAGGCTCGGTCCGGCACCTCGGCGGAATCGGTGGAGAAATGGCGGGCGAAGTTCGCGACTTCGTACTGCTGGAATCCTTTGGCGGCGGCGACGGAGAGCAGTTCGTCATACATTTCGCAGGCGAGGTCCTCATCCACATCGAATTCACCCGCGTGCAACTGGGCGAAGAGCGGAGTGTCCTCTTCGTAGATCACTTCGTAACACGAAAGGTGCTCGCTGCCCAGGGCGGCTGCTTCGGCGAGTGTGTCGCGCCACATCGGCAGGGTTTGGCCGGGAATCGCAAACATCAGATCCACGTTAATATTCGTGAACCCAGCCTGGCGGAGTGTATCGAAAGATTTGAAGACCATTTCGCGGCTGTGAATTCGGCCGAGGCGATCGAGCAAACGATCATCCAGCGATTGCACGCCCATGGAAACACGGTTCACGCCGTTCGAGCGGAGCATGGCAGCCTTGTCGGGAGAAACGGTTGCCGGGTTGCATTCAACCGTCCATTCGGAAGCGCCGAGGAGCTTCAGGCGGTCCATCGCCTCGAGAATCTGTTTCCATTGTTTGAGGTTCAGGAGTGAAGGAGTTCCGCCTCCGAAGAAAATGGTGTCCGGCTTAAAATCATGGGCAACCAATTCCAACTCGCGAATTAGCGCCGACACGTAACGGTTCACGACGGAACCATCTGCGGGTTCAGAATAAAAAGCGCAGTAACCGCATTTGTGCGCGCAGAATGGCACGTGCACATAGAGGCTGGTGACCGCTCGGTTAATTCGTGTTAACATGGCTGTTAACATAACCGACGGAGGCTGCCCGGAAAGCTGAAAAACTCCTTAAATCTGATCGAGATGCGGAATCGATTATCGAAGCTTACCGCGAAACCCGGTGCTCGTTGTCTGACTTTTCCCCCTGCGAGCTGGAGTCCGATCGAAGTACGTTTTGGGCCTTCAACCCTTTGTCACCTTCGATGACTTCGAAAGTGACAACCTCCCCTTCGAGCAAGGTCTTAAACCCCTTGCCCTGGATCGATGTGTGATGGACGAACACGTCAACTCCGGATTCTTGTTCGATGAAGCCGAAACCCTTTTTGTTATCGAACCATTTCACTTTGCCACTGGCCATAATTTACTCCCTCTTGCTTATGCATGAATCCCTCCAAAAGCAATCGAGGACACCCGCTGGCAGTCCAGCCAATGTCCTCAATTCAGCATAGAGAAACTTTCATGCGTCTCTGGTTCGCCGGTTAGTAAATTAGCTAAGCCTGCCAACGTCAAGCATTAGTTCGGTTCAAATATCAGGAAGCGCGCATTTTAATATGTATCGATAATAAGATTTCACCGCACAAGAACCCAACTTATCACAGATCCACTGCGGGATATGATCGTCGCTCGCGAGCCTCGACTGGCCGAAAAATCCCTTGCCACAAACGTCATCGTATTTAGGTTCATGACCACTTAGCCTGCCGGCATGAACGTGGTCCAACGATGGTCTCTGTTCCGCTCCAGTACCGGAACGGCGGCGAGTAACATGGCATGGGACGAAGCGTTGTTGGACGCCGCTCCGCAACTCGGCCCGCCAGTGCTCCGCTTCTATGGATGGAGCGAGGCTGCTGCTTCCTTCGGCTATTTCCAGAAGTATGCGAATGTCGCATCCATGACGGCGTTGCGCCCGCTCGTTCGCCGGCCGACCGGTGGCGGATTGGTGCCACATCACGCGGATTGGACATACAGCCTCGTCTTTCCGCCCACTCATCCGTGGTATTCGCTATCCGCAATCGAGAGCTATCAGCGCATTCACAAATGGATCCAGGCATCTCTTGCCAGATGCGGCGTGCAAACTGAATTGGCGTCCGCGTCGCAAAACGAAGCTGCTGGTCAGTGTTTCGCGGGCGCCGAAAAATTCGATGTCCTGTGGAACCATCGCAAGATGGCGGGGGCCGCGCAGCGTCGGACGCGCAACGGGCTTTTGATCCAAGGCTCATTGCAACCCATTCCTCCGTCAGTCTCGCGGACTGGCTGGGAGAACGCCTTCGAAGAAGTTGGGCGGCTCAACGAACACATCACCTGGATTCCATTCGACCCGGACGCCGGGCTGAAACAGCGGGCGCAGAGCCTGGAGGAAAAGAAGTATGCACAGCCAGCCTATAACGCGAAACGATGAATGCTGCGTGGATAACGGTTTGACTTGGTTCTGCGTGAACCGTAAATTGGCAGGCGATGATTTCCGCTGAACCAAAACCGGGCGACGTTCAGCTTTCCCCGCTTCCACCCACGCCCGATCATTTTTGGAAGCAGATCATTGACCCGATCGAGCCGTTTCTGAAAAAGGTGGCCTGTCAACTTGGCGAACAAGTGCAGGCTTTTGTCCCCGAGATCGCAGCCTACGCGAGGTACGCGCTGGCCAGCCAGGGAAAGCAACTGCGACCGGCGCTCGTGGTTCTAAGCGGCGGGGCTACTGGTCAGGTTCGGGACGACCATGTCGCGGTTGCTGTGATTGTCGAAATGGTGCATCTGGCAACCCTGGTGCACGATGATGTGATGGATGAAGCGGAAATTCGCCGCCGCCGTCCCACGGTCGCCGCGAATTGTGGCAACGAAATCTCGGTGCTTCTGGGCGATTGCCTCTTCGCGCACGCATTAAAGCTGGCGGCAAGTTTCCCGACTCCTGAAATCTGCCGGGCGGTTGCCTCGGCGACGAATACGGTCTGCACGGGCGAAATTCTCCAAACCCTGCAACGCCGCAACGTCCAGTTTCCGCGCGCGGAATATTACAAGGTGTTGGAGATGAAAACTGGTGAACTCTTCGCGCTCTCCTGCGACCTGGGGGCGTTTTTGAACGACGCCAGCGAGATCGAGTGCCAGGCGTTGCGTGAGTTCGGGCGCGTTTTCGGAACGGCATACCAGATCTACGATGATTGCCTGGATTTGTTTGGCTCAGAGGCTTCAGTCGGAAAATCACTGGGCACCGACCTCGCCAAGGGCAAACTAACGTTGCCGGTATTGGTGCTTCTGGAACGAGCCCGCTCAGCGGATCGAATCCGGCTCCAGGAAATGTTGAGGAACTGGGAACCGGGTTATTTGCCCTGGATCCTGGAATTACTGGACAAACATGAAGCTCTAAATGAGTCACGGAGAATCATTCATCAGTTGATTGGCCAGGCGCGACAAACTACGCTGCCGTTGGCTGGTTCGGAGAGCCGCGCCTCGCTCCTGGGCATGACTGAATTTCTGGCGCAACAAACCGATGTTTTAGGGGTTACACCCTGACCGTTCATGACTGTCCTGGCCCCCACAAAACCGGCGCAAGCTCCCGCCACTCACCGGGCAGCGGAAGAACGCGTGTTGGTGCGGCGCGCGAAGTCGGGGGATCTTCCAGCTTTTGACGAATTGGTGTGCCGTTATCAGGAACGGGTGTACGCCACGATTTATCATATGACGGCGAATCACGAGGACGCTCACGACCTGGCGCAGGAGTCGTTCATCAAGGCCTACCAGGCCTTGAAAACGTTCAAGGGCGATTCAAGCTTCTTCACCTGGGTCTATCGGATCGCGATCAACAAGACGATTAACTTTCTGAAGCAGAGGAAGAATAAGATCCACATCAGCCTGAACGATCTGGATTTAAATGCCGAGCACGATCCCGATCTCGTGGCGCTGATCTCAGATAAAACGCCGCGTCGCGATGTCAATCTGGCGGAACTGCAGGAGAAACTGAACGCCGCCATGCAAAAATTGTCCGATGTTCATCGACTGGTCGTTACGTTGCATGATGTGCATGGATTGTCGCATGAAGAGATCAGTAAGATCATGGATTGCAACACCGGGACGGTTCGGTCGCGGCTCTTTTATGCTCGACAACAGTTGCAGGCGTATTTATCAGATTATTTGAAATAGATTCATGAACCCAAGGCCAGACGATTTCCAGGATTTGCAGCGGTTGTTGCGGTGGAAGCGACATGAGAAACCCCCACCCGGATATTTCGACGGTTTCTCGAGCCAGGTAATCGCCGAGATTGAAGCCTCGCAAATAGTTCATGAAAGCTCCTGGTGGGAGCGATTCTTCATGGGTTTCGATGCCAAGCCCGCGCTGGTGTGTGCCTATAGCCTGGTGGTTTGCAGCAGCTTGCTTTATGGGCTGGGCTTTTTTGGAACTGACGAAGCCAATTTCCGCAAGGATTCCGCGGCTCAGGCGATCTGGTTCGGGACGGAAACACCAGCCCTTCCTGCGGATCGCGTAGATCCGAGGGCGGGCCGATTTGGTGTTCGCTACGCTTCTTTTCCTCTGAATGGTAGCGCGACGACTTTCGGCGCAGAGAAGGCCAGTCTGCTCTTCGATGGAACCGGCCTGAATATAAACCAAGCCAGTTATCCTTTTATCGACCGCTAGAGTCAGCCCGCACAATCGATTTCGATTGCGGGTCGCACCGAAGTTATTCCTTTTCGAACACCAGCCTCAGATCGTCCTTGACGAGGATAAGTGTATCCGCTCGGACAGTCGCAACCAAAACCTGCTCTTTGGTATCTTTGACCGTCACTTTGTATTTATCCCCTTCGTTTTTCCACGTGCCATCACCGGAAAAGATCAGCTTTAGAATCGGGCTCGGCGTGCGAGCTGCCTGGGCCGGTTGGGGCACGAAGACAGGCGGGGGAGCGGGTTGAGCCGATGACGCTCGGCCATACCGCTGCAACATCCTTGAATCCTGTGCATTCGGGTCAGCCGCCGCCGCGAGCGATCTCGCAGTTGGCGCGGTTCCTGCCCGGCTCGCCGCAGCGGGCTGCGTCGGAGGCGGGGGCAGGGT
>JBDTOW010000162.1:0-7509 GCA_039933075.1 Verrucomicrobiota bacterium
TGTCCCTACCAAATTCAGGTTCATGGGAAGCTTCAACCACGGTTGCCTCTGCAAGTCATCCCTCGACGGAGTCTCCGCAATCGCGGTAACGATCTACGGGTTTGCCAGCAACTGGCGCAACATGTAGGGCAGGATACCGCCGTGTAAATAGTAGTCGATTTCGATCGGGGTATCGATGCGGCACCTTACCTGGATGTTCTCCGTAGTCTCGTCCTTGCGCGTGATACGCAGAGTAAGATCCTGTTGCGGCTTGAGGTTCGCGTTCAAGCCCAGCACGTCGAAAATCTCGGTTCCGTCAAGCTTCAGCATCTGCGCTGATGTTCCCGCCTGGAACTGCAGCGGCAGGACGCCCATACCGACCAGGTTCGAGCGATGGATGCGTTCAAAACTTTGCGCCACCACGGCCTTCACGCCCAGTAACGCGGTGCCTTTGGCCGCCCAATCGCGCGAACTGCCCGTGCCATATTCGTGGCCAGCGAATACCACCAGGGGAGTGTTGGTTTCCCTGTACCGCATCGCCGCGTCGAAAATGCTCATCGAGTCTCCGGCCGGCTGGAACTTCGTCACGCCACCTTCAACGCCGGAGACGATTAGATTCTTAATGCGGACGTTCGCAAAAGTTCCGCGGGTCATTATCTGATCATTGCCGCGGCGTGAACCGTAACTGATGAAATCCAAAAAATTGACCCCATGTTCCAACAGGTATCTCCCGGCGGGAGAATTCTTCTTAATCGAGCCAGCCGGTGAAATATGATCGGTGGTCACGCTGTCGCCGAAGATTCCAAGGGCGCGGGCCCCGCGGATCTCACGGATCTCGCCCGGCTGCATGGTGAAGCCAGTGAAGAACGGCGGCTCCTGAATGTACGTGCTGTGCGGATCCCATTGATAGACGTTTCCAACGGTGGCGGGAATTTCATTCCACTCCGGATTTTGCTCGGCGAAATCGCGATAAAGCTCGCGAAAGACCTCGGGTTTGAGCGCCGCCTGCAACTGGTCGCGAATCTCCCGCAAGGTCGGCCATACGTCCCTTAAAAACACGTTTTCGCCGTTCACATCCTGGCCAATCGGTTCGGAAGCAAGGTCGATATCGATGCGCCCGGCGAGCGCGAAGGCGACGACCAGCGGAGGCGACATGAGGAAATTTGCTTTGATGCTCTGGTGGACCCGGGCTTCGAAATTCCGGTTGCCGGAAAGAACCGCCGCAGCGATCAGATCGTATTTGGTGACCGCCTCTTCAACGTGCGGCTCGAGCGGACCGCTATTGCCGATGCACGTGGTGCAGCCATAACCCACAAGGTTGAAGCGGAGCTGGTCGAGGAAAGCTTGCAGTCCCGTTCTCTCGAGGTAATCGCTCACGACCCGCGAGCCCGGAGCCAGCGAGCATTTGACCACCGGATGGACCCGCAGACCTTTCTCGACAGCTTTTTTGGCGAGCAATCCGGCCGCGAGCATCACGGTCGGGTTTGAGGTGTTCGTGCAACTGGTAATCGCCGCAATCAGCACGCTGCCGTGACCAATTACCGCATCGATGCGAGGGAAGGCTGACGCCGGCAGGAGTTCGACCGGGTCCGGTGTCGGATGCTGGTCGCGCATTTCGGACTCACTCGGATCGACAACGGCCTTTCGATGGCCATAAGACTTATCGGGGACAATAATGCTTGGGTAATTGGTCCGGACATGGATCGCCTTGATTAGTTCGGTCTTGGTCTTTCCGTAACCGCCGTCCGCCACCGGCTTTTCCAATAACTCCAGGAAGGTTCGTTTCAATGCGGGAAGTTCAATTCGATCCTGCGGGCGTTTCGGGCCGGCGACACTCGGCTTGACACTGGCCAAATCCAGTTCGAGATCCGTCGAGTAATCGATCTCCCCTTGCTTCGGCATGCCGAAGAGGCCCTGCGCACGGTAATAATTCTCGTAACGCTTGCAATGCTCCCCGCTCCGGCCAGTGCCTCGGAGGTAGATCATGCATTCGTTGTCGATCGGGAAGAAGCCCATCGTAGCGCCATACTCAGGCGCCATGTTTGCGACTGTTGCGCGATCCACGACGGGAAGCGCCGCCGCGCCTGCTCCGTAAAACTCCACGAATTTGCCGACCACTTTCGCCTGGCGCAGCATCTGTGTAATCGTCAGCGCAAGGTCGGTCGCCGTCACGCCCTCGCGCAACGCGCCGACCAAATGAACCCCGACGACGTCCGGCGTCAGAAAATAGACCGGCTGTCCGAGCATGCCGGCTTCAGCTTCGATTCCACCGACGCCCCAGCCAACGATGCCCAAACCGTTAATCATTGTTGTGTGCGAGTCGGTGCCGACCAGTGTATCAGGGTAGTAAACTCCATTGGCGCAGAGCACGCCTTGGGCGAGGTATTCGAGATTGACCTGATGCACGATGCCAATTCCCGGAGGGACCACCTTGAACGTGTCAAAGGCTTGCATCCCCCATTTCAGAAATTGGTAGCGCTCGCGATTCCGTTGAAATTCAATCTCCAGGTTTTTCCGGAGGGCGTCCGGTGTTCCGGCGAAATCGACCTGCACGGAATGATCCACTACCAAATCCACCGGCACGAGCGGTTCAATCATTTTCGGATTCCTGCCCAGGCGCGCGACGGCGGAACGCATCGCCGCCAGATCGACCAGCAGCGGAACCCCGGTAAAATCCTGCAAAACAATGCGTGCTACGATGAACGGGATCTCTTCTGTCCGTTCGGCCTTCGCGCTCCACTTCGCCAGCGCTCGGACGCTTTGCTCCGAGATTTTCTTGCCGTCGCAGTTGCGCAGGATCGATTCGAGCACCAGGCGAAGCGAAACGGGCAGTCTTGAGACCGGACCGAGGCCCGCCTTTTCCAGCGATGGCAGCGAATAGAAACTTCCTTGCTGCCCATTTCCCAGGTCAAATTTCTGAAGCGAACCAAACAGGTTATGCGGAGCGGCCATAAAAGTTTTTGTTGTCATCCATGGTGTCTCACGGCAGTTCCCGAAAATGAACATGGACCAATTCAATGTCAAGTCATGCGAAACACGAGTAGTACCCTAATTTGAAATTAGGATACTCACCGAGACCCGGAAACGACAAACCGTGAACAGCAATTCGCCATGACAAACAGTGCCTGGGTGGTGATATTTAGCTTGTTAAGATAAGAATAATAGGCGTCGGAAGCAAAAGTAAGGATATGCATCTTATTTTCGTTGGGCGTCCAGTCAAACAGAAGCCAATCTGGAAGCCTGGCTTTACTCTGATCGAACTGTTGGTCGTGATCGCCGTGATCGCTATCCTCGCCTCCTTGCTCTTGCCTTCGCTTTCACGTGCCAAACAAAAAGCGGACTCCGCCGTCTGCCAGAGCAACCTGCGCCAGATCGGCATCGGGTTGCAGGTCTATCTCGGCGATTTTGACCGCTACCCACCGCCGTGGGGCCCCGCGATGCAGTATAGCGAATATACGCTTTTGGCTCCCTATGTTGGCGAGACATATCGCACCAATCGTGAGGATGTCACGCTGCCGCCAGAGTGGGTAAAGGCGGGGAAAAGCGTCTATCAATGCCCTGGGTTTAATCGCGTACCCGGGCTCTACTGGTGGGGAGATCGTCGGAGTTACGGCTGGAATCGATTCGGAGTGGAATCCGGCCCATCGGGCGGGCAGTCAGGATTGGGGATGAGCGGAACTCTTGATTCCACGATCCGGGCGTCGCCTATACCGCCTAAGGAAAGTCAAGTGCGGAGCCCGGCCGATATGATTGTCTCGGGCGACGCGCTCTGCGGTTTCGTCTTCCTCCCGAGTGGTCGCACGAAGTTGGTCAGCCAGGCTGGGTTGGAATTCCTTATGATAACCAGGCCCAACGGTTCTTCTACCGTGTCTGGCAGTCCAGGGAATTACAATTTGGACCCGCGGCTCGTTTTTCGCGGGGATGGCGTCTATGAAAAGCGGCATAGCGAACGGTTTAACATTCTCTTCTGCGATGGGCATATAGTTAATTTCCGTATGGATGACCTCTTTACTACCAAAACAGATGCCGCCTTAGCCCGTTGGAATATAGACAACGCACCGCACCGCGAGACGGTGGCCAAGTGGGGCGCACCATTTTAGGGTTCTTGAGCATGGGCATGATTGTATATTGGGGTGAGAATGTCCTGGAAGCATCAGAGAACCTCGCGTTCCAACTCTTTCCATGCACATCGGCTTAAAGGGCATAGTTTCGATCGCGTGAAAAGCGCGTTAGCCCAGCCGCATGCTGCGCTTTCGCTTGTCGAATTAATTCGGGGCCGACGACGGAAGCGCGCTCGCAGTGGGAAATCCGCGAATATGCCGAGAACAACGGCGTCTCAAAACGAGTGTCCGAACACTCTCCTTCAGGGTTGCCGAGTCGCGTACTCCGACGGGTTGCACCCATAAGATGCCTTGAACTGCCTGGCAAAATTCCCGGGATATTCATAACTGAGGCTGGTCGCAATTTGCTTCACGCTCAGGTCGCTCGCGTGCAGTAGATCGGCGGCCTTGGCCAGTCGCTGCTCGTTCATCCACTTCCGCGGCGTTTTCCCGAACTTCGCCAGAAAATACCGCCGGAGGTGGCTGCGCGAGGTC
This sequence comes from Verrucomicrobiota bacterium, assembly GCA_039933075.1. Lineage (GTDB taxonomy): Bacteria > Verrucomicrobiota > Verrucomicrobiia > Limisphaerales > JACPZS01 > JBDTOW01. The sequence goes on from JBDTOW010000162.1 coordinate 4,575, forward strand.
GAGCACGACTTTGCGAGTTCATCGTAACTATAATGACTCGCGCCGGCCCGATTTGCCCAGCCATTAATGCGGTCTAAGCGGCTAAACATCAGCAACCCTCCTATTTGCAGGTTAGATTCTACGCTTCGATCACGTTTCACCGCCCTTCGCTGCAGTGTTGGCGTTAGAACCCGGCGGAATTGTGAAAGCCGGAACGATTGTCTAGGACATCGAGTTGGGGCTTCATGGTTGCAACGCTCCTCTACTTCATATACGTCGAACTCTCATCAAATCTTTCAAAGAATTTTCCCCATGAGGTGTGCGAGCCCGAGGCTACTGGATGGACGGCAAGTCTCGCGACCGCAAACTGTGCTGAGTTGTGGTCGCCATGCAACAGATTCAAGGAGGGATGACAAATGAATCTAGCCCATCTTCGACTGTTTGAAACCCCGAAAAGCGCCCGTGAGGAATCTCGGATAGCTTCAAGATCTCAACTGCCTTGGGCGGGCCGTTGCGTCGACCAGCGTTGCCGATCGCTGGTTAGTAATCCCGTTAGGATAAACTTTTTGTTGGGCGCGAAGGCAGATACCTCTGGCGCCCAGTATTCCTTGAAGGATGGCCGTGTCGTGCTAACCTGCGGAAAAATTCCCGGGAATTCGGATCTGCACAAACGCGCACTCAATGAAAAAGACATTCAGCCTGAACAGTTCGAGCTCTCGACCATCATTCACCACTCTTCCGATGCGACACTGGTTCTCGCTTCGCGGCGTATCCCGATTCATTTGCTTGCTGGTGTTCGTTCCGCCGAGCATCGGCCTTGCCCGCGCTGCCGAAGATAGCTCGGTCCACGCCATCACGTTGAAACTGCTCGAGGAGAGGAAAAGACAGCAAATCGCCGCGGCCCAAAAAGTTCAAGCCTTCCACAGTTTTCAATTCTCGGACGGTTTCGTGCAGAGCAATATCCGTTTTGAGCACCGGATCGTCGATGACGGCGGCAAAGACTATAAAGCCGTGCATTACGATCACGGCAATGGCCTGGCGGTTGCTGACATCGATGGTGATGGGCTGCCGGACATCTACTTCACCACGCAATTGGGGACCAACCAGCTCTGGCGGAACCTCGGCCACGGGAAGTTTGAAGACATCACGGCTAGGGCGGGCGTCGCTTTGGTGGACCAGGTTGCGGTCACGGCTTCATTCGCCGATGCGGACAACGATGGGGACCCCGATTTGTTTGTAACGACCGTGCGCCATGGTAATCATCTTTTTGAAAACCTTGGCAATGGCCGCTTCCGCGACATCACGAAGGAAGCGGGCCTTGATTACTCCGGGCACTCCTCCGGCGCGGTGTTCTTTGACTTCGACAACGATGGGCTGCTGGATTTGTTTCTCGTCAATGTTGGGGTTTACACATCCGACAAGGAGGGACGCGGTGGTTATTACATCGCGCTCACCGACGCTTTTTACGGGCACCTATACCCCGACCGGACGGAGTTTAGCATCCTCTACAAGAATCTGGGCGGCAAAAAATTCAAGGACGTCTCCAAGGAACTGAACCTGCGCGATGGCAGTTGGAGCGGTGATGCAACGTTCGTCGATCTGAACCAGGACAACTTTCCCGATCTCTACGTCTTGAATATGCAGGGCGACGATCATTACTACGAAAACCAGGGCGGCAAAAAATTCGTTGAAAAGACGGCTGCTTATTTTCCGAAAACACCGTGGGGCGCGATGGGGATTAAGTTTTTTGACTTCAACCAGGACGGTTTGATGGACCTGTACGTCACCGACATGCATTCGGACATGACCAAACAACAGACTGAGCAGGCCGTGAACTTCCGGTTGGACATGGAGAAAACCAAAAGCGAGGCCTTTTGCGCGGTGCAATGGACGGAGGATTATCTCCAAGGATCGTCCAACAATATTTTCGGCAATGCCTTTTATCAGAACCAGGGCAACGGGAAATTCGTTGAAGTTTCCGATCGGCTTGGCGTGGAAACTTACTGGCCGTGGGGCGTGAGCGTGGGCGATCTGAATGCGGACGGTTTCGAAGACATTTTTGTGACCGCGGGCATGGGTTACCCGTTTCGCTATGCGATCAATTCAGTGCTCCTGAACGAGGGTGGCAAACGATTTTTCGACAGCGAATTCCTGCTCGGAGTTGAGCCGCGTGGAAACCGCCGAACGGAAAAGGCCTGGTTCACGCTAGACTGCGACGGGGCCGACAAACAGAACCCGCTTTGCGCCGGGAAATCCGGCCAGGGGACTGTCGCGGGCTCGTTGACCAGCCGTTCTTCGGTGATTTTCGATCTCGATAACGATGGCGATTTGGACATCGTGACGAACGATCTCAACGACCGCCCGCAGATTTTGCTCAGCAATCTCACCGAGAAAAACCAAATACACTTTTTGAAGATCAACCTGGTCGGGACCAGCTCGAATCGCGATGGGCTGGGCGCGACGGTGAAGGTACGCCTCAGTGGCAAGGTGTTGACCCAATACCACGACGGCAAGTCGGGCTATCTTTCTCAGAGTTCGCTGCCCCTCTACTTTGGTCTCGGCGATGCCACGAAGGTGGATGCCATCGAGGTGCTCTGGCCATCCGGTAGAAAGCAGACGCTCGTCAAGGAGCTTCCAATCAACGGAGTGTTGCGGATTACCGAGGGTGAACCGTGAAGTAGGAAAGGCGTCTCGCCTGTCTCCGAGTGCCGCAGCGAGGCACTTCGTGCTCGGCCTGGACAGGTGAGACGCCTGCTATGTGTTTAGCGAGTAAGAAAGCGAAGGTAGGGACGGCGCTGCGCCGTCCGCTGGAGTTTGGACATTTTTACAACCTGCAACTGGTCGAACCCGTGACGGAGCTTCTCCCGGAGGGAGATTTGAGAATAGCCCGGTAGTTCACTGCCGGGTTTCGAATTCGCGGTTGCATAAGTCCCGAAGGGACGGCTGAATTCGGCCA
>JBDTOW010000163.1:0-7502 GCA_039933075.1 Verrucomicrobiota bacterium
AATGCCGATAACATCCGTACTAACTATTTCGTCGGTATTGTAACCGAAGCTTTCGGTGTCACCGTGGAAGACGAGCGTCGGCAGCGTGCGCCGTGTCTTCAAAGTACCAGTTCAATACAAAAGGCCGCGAGAGTTGTTCAACTCCCGCGGAAGACCGGAATAATCCGGGTAATGATTGTTTTCTCAACTCATCCTATCGTGTCTGGGGTTGACTCTGTGGCTAGCGCAATGCTTTCTGTTCGTCTCGTGATTTTTGCGCGGACGCATCCTGCGCGACATTCGCCGGGCCGCCCTCTCGTTCGGCTTGCAGTTTGTCGGAAAGCGCCTCTGCCTGGGGTTGTGCGCGTTGCGACCAGTTGTGATGCGTGAGTGCGACGAGGTGTCTGGCTATGTGATGGACCCCGCTGACGAGTGCTCCTTGCGACCAGTTGTGATGCGCGAGTGCGACACTCGCTCCGACAACAAGCAACGCGCTCGCACCAATGATTGCTGCAGTTTTTGCCTTCATCCAGCTCATAATGTGTAATGTTCCTTTCACAAGGGCCAGGGTTGATCCCGCGACAGCCGACCCCTTAAAAACCGCCGCAGTAATTGTTGGCGCCAATGCCGTCGGTGCCGCTTGAACGGAATTGGCGGAAATCGCCCCGGCGATGATTGTCGCCGTCGAAATGACGCCATGTTTGGTGAAGATGCGTCGTAGCTTCTCGAGTGCGCGGCTCACGCGTTTTTGCGCGGCGCGCTCCTCCACACCCAGCGTCTGGCCGACTTCCTGCAAGGATTTATTCTCGAAATATCGCAGCACAACGGCATCGCGGTCGGTTGGGCCCAAGCGCGCCATCGCCTCGTCGAGTAACGGGTGCAATTCGTGCCAAACCGTTTCGGACGAAGGCTGTTCGATCGTGGATTGCATAAACGCTTCTTGTTCCCGACGGGCACGGCGCAGTTCCCCCCGTTGAAAATTTGCCGCGGTGAGCCGCGCCGTGTGATAAAGCCAGCCGGACAAAATTGTTTTGCACCCAAGCGAGCGCACCTTGCGTGCGAGAATGATGAAGACCGCCTGTGTGATCTCTTCCGCATGATGGGGGTTGGTCGTGTGCCGAAGTGCCACGGAATGGACGAGCTGGAGATGACGGTTCACCAGCGCGGTGAAGGCCTCCTCGGATTCGCTCTCAGCGAACCGTGCCAGCAGCTCGGCGTCGGTCGTTTCGTTCATTCATTAGATATATGTGCGCCGCACGCAAAATGAGACAAAGGATTTCCGCCGACAAATGCAGCGAACGCCGGGTGAAACAGACGTGAAACGAGGGTACCCGCCAAATCGAAATAGGCTCAATCTTGGGGTTGCGTCAAATCTCTATTGGGCCTGGTCGCCTTTCGCTCGCGTCGCGGCTCCGGGTGGTGCAGGGCAACCAGACCTGGCAGCAGGCGAACCTCGACGAAGCCCAGCAGACTGTCGAGCGCGACCCTATACGGCTGCACTTGGCCGGCATCCAACTTCACCGTACCCGCCTTTTCCGCGATAAAGAGGAAGCCAAACGTGCCCGCGACCTGATCGCGCAATGCGGCAACTGGCCTCGCAAACAGGAACTGAAAGAAGAATTGGTAGGGACATCGCGCTGCGATGTCCCCGCCCGCGTGCAGCGGGCGGAACGAATGGCGGAGGTGTGCTTTGGAATGGCGCCGCTGAACGCGGCGCGGCCGGCGCAGCGCGCCGACACTACCTGCACAACGGAGCTGGATCCTCCGGCCAACGTTGACGACACACTTGGCAGATTTCCGCGCCATTCGAATTTTCTGTGAAAGAATCCCTGTTCTCGAACGTATTGAAACGGAAGTGCTGATGTCGCGCGGCCCCCGGGAAGGGGATTCCCGGCTGGGTAACAGCGAATTATACCGCGCTTGCCGGACGGCTGCCGATCAAAAAGGTCGAGCCACTCGTTTGGCGCGACAAGGCACTCCTGAACTAAGAAAGAAATATATGCCAAAGAAAACATCGACCGGAATGGCCGCTCTTGCGGAACACGCACAGGACGAACCTGGAAAACACCAAGTCGGGCGGTCAGACTTGCTGCTGCGGAGCCTGCCGGCGCTGGCACGCTCCATGACGTTTGCAAACATGGTGCGAGACAACCTGAAGTTTCTGAAGAATGTGAAGGACCTGGGCTGGTTGTATCCCGCGATCTGTCGTCGAAAAGATCAGGCGACCCTCACGTGCACGGAGCGGGAGCGATACATCTGCGCGTTCAATTTGATCAATAACGATGGGACGCTTGGACAACTTGTCGATATTCACCAGGAGATGCACATGCAACACACGAATGCGCGTCTTTTGCCGTGGCACCGGGTGTATCTGCTTTTGTTCGAGGAAGCCCTGCACAATTATCATCCCGACGTCTGCATTCCTTACTGGGACTGGACGAAACCCGAAGAGCAGCATTTCCCGGATTGGCTGGCGAGTGTCCTGCCGACGGTGCATACGCCCACGCGTACAATCAACGTGGTCCGTTCACCCGGTTCGGACGCCGGGTTGGCCTCGATCGCTTCCAACACTCCTCCTGCCATGGCGAGGACGAACTACAACGACTTCTCTGCCCCGATCAACGGCATTCATGGCAGCGTACACGTTTGGGTGGGTGGTACCATGTCAGATGCGTCGATCTCTCCGGCGGACCCGGTGTTTTGGCTGCACCACGCGAACCTGGATCGGCTCTGGTGGGTCTGGTACAACAGTCCGCAAGGCAGTCACCAGAATCCGCCTCTCGTCGGCAGTGACGCGATCATGGACCCATGGAGTTATACGGAGTCGGATGTCCGCAATATCAACACACTCGGTTACCGGTACGTTTGACCTGGGACGACGTTCGGTCGAGCGAGAACGCCAATTGATCGTTCTGAAGTAATCGGAGCGCGGCCTTTATGCCGCTTCAACTCTCGACTGCGAACACGCGTCCGCGATTGCTCCACAAGCCTCGTACGTTGAAGCGGGCCGAAGCCCGCGCGCCTGTCAGCCCAACGAGGCGGCGACTCAAAGCCCAACGTTGCGGCAATTCCGCTACGTTGGGTTTCGGTCGTCAACACGACACAACCCGGAACGGGTTGCGGCCTTGCACTGCCACAACGACGTTGGCGTTGATGATTTGATGGAATTTTTCCCCCAAGGTAGCCGCTGCGTGACAACCGGCGTGACAACCTTGGGCTTTGGGCCAAAGCCGCGTTGGCGCTTTCTGTGCGTGACGGTGAACGGTGCAGGGCCAGCCGACCTCGCGCGGGCGGATTTCGATGAACCCTGGCAAATCGCCTCTCCAAATGGCTTCACTCCGCCAGCCCGTTAATGCCTTGTCGAACCCGACCCCGCCACGTTGTAATAGCCCGATGTTACCAAACCATGTCCTCTACTACGGAAGCGAGGCGGCACCAGCCAAGACCATTCCTCTCACCGCAGGTCAACTCAAAATGATCTTCGTTCCGGACCGGGCATTTCTCCGCTATGTCCGATTGGGCGATCACGAAATCGTCCGCGGGATCTATGCCGCTGTTCGCGACCGAAATTGGAATACGGTCCCACCGCAGATTTCGAACCTTAACGTCCAATCGACCGAAAATACCTTCCGCGTCAGTTTCGAAGTCGAGAACAAAGAAGGCGATATCGACTTCGGTTGGACCGGTCTGATCACAGGCGATGCGGACGGAAAAATTACGTATGCCTTCGACGGCGAAGCGCGCTCAACATTTCTTAAAAACCGCATCGGAATTTGCGTTCTGCATCCCATTCTTGAATGCGCGGGCAAGACCTGCACACTCGAAGACACCAACGGCAAAGTAGTCCAAGGCGCCTTTCCCCGTTATATCTCGGCCCGGCCACCTCTCCAAAACATTCGCGCGATCCGCCACGAAGTCGTCGCAGGGATCGAGGCCGAAGTCCGTTTCGAAGGCGACGTGTTCGAAATGGAAGATCAGCGTAATTGGACTGACGCTTCATTCAAAACCTACAGCACGCCGGTCGATTTGCCGTTCCCCGTCCAGGTAGAAAAAGGAAGCCGAATCCGCCAATCCGTTACGATCTCTTTGCTCGGCCAGCAGCGCAAGATATTGCCAGTCGTGCAGGGCCGAACGCCACAGTTTTCGATTTCCACGACACCCGTGCTGTCAAAGCCGCCCATTGGATTAAAGTGCGCCAATCAGAGTCACCCTCTGTCAACCAAGGCTCGCGAACGGTTGAAGAAACTTCGCCTGTCCCATCTTCGCGTCGATCTGGACCTGGCAGACCTGCAACACCGCGAAATGCTCTCCCAAGCAGTTGAACAATCCAAACAGATCGGCGTTCCGTTGCACATTGCTCTGTTCCTGAGCGATCGCGGAGACGAAGAATTATCGGCATTTCTCCACGAGTTGGAAGCGGCACGTCCGACCGTTGCCCTATGGCTGGTTTTTCATCGCGCAAAATACTTCGCCAACGAAAAATGGGTCCGACTCGCTCGTGAAAAATTGGCCGTTCTTGGACCGAATATTCTGTTCGCGAGCGGCACCAACGCCAACTTCGCCGAGCTGAACCAAAACCGTCCACAGACGGATTCGTCGGCGCTGCCTTGTTATTCCATCAATCCACAAGGCCATGCCACGGATAACTTGACGCTCGTGGAAAACCTGGGCGCCCAAGGCGCGACAGTTGAATCCACCCAACAGTTTTGTCCACGCGCGGTCGTGATCTCGCCGATCACGCTGCGCTCGCAGTGCAATCCTTACGCCACCGGCAACGAACCTCCACCGGTTCCGGGGGAATTGCCCTCGACCGTGGATCCGCGACAGATGTCTCTTCTCGGAGCGGGTTGGACTTTGGGCAGCCTGGCACGCCTTGCCACCGCCGGTAATCTTCACAGTCTGACTTATTACGAAACGACTGGCTGGCGAGGAGTCATGGAGACGGAAAATGGTTCCCATTTGCCCGATAAATTTTGGTCTTTGCCCGACGGGGTCTTTCCGCTCTATCACGTATTAGCTGACATCGCTGACTTCAACCGGATCTATCCCACTCACTCAAGCCATCCGTTGCAAGTCGAAGGCATGACTGTGGTCGACGATAAAAGCCGCCGCCGAATTCTCATCGCCAACTTGATTGGCGAACCACAGGAGGTGAAGATCACGACCGGCACCTGTCAAGCGCGTGTCCGCTATCTGGACGAGAGAAACGCCGAAGCAGCAATGCTTTCACCGGAGGATTTCAGCGCGCAACCCGGCGAACTCGTCGAATCGGTCAGCAGCAAGATTGAACTCAATTTGCTGCCCTATGCTTATGCTCGTGTGGATATTGTCTGATGCTGCGAAGTAGTATCCGGTTCATTAAATACATGGGCATCTTCGCCAAGAGAGCTTTCGCGCCTCCCCGTAGAAAAATCTCTTGCCAAGCACGTGTCGGAAATAATGTCTCACCGATTTGAATGCCCTTAATGACTCAAATGAAACTAACGAAGAGAGAACTCCTATTAGCCTTAGCTTTGGGGCTAACCTTCGCGGCGATATTCTTCCAGTACCGTCTTCTTAAACTGCGCCTGGCCTTTGCTGAGGAGCAAATAGCCATCTTCTTTGAAAGCAGGTCTTCAGCGTTGAAAGCGGCTGATACAACTCAAGCCGTTAGTTTCCTGGAGTACGCGTCGGAATATTACCCCTCTGGGACCAAGCAGTCGCCAGGCTCGAGACTCGACCGGATTGTCGAAACTGTTAGATCAAACTGCGTTCAAGACATTATTACTGATTTGAAGCGCCGAACGGGCAAGGATCTCGGTAGCGCTCCAACAAATTGGTATAAAGAATTTCCCCCTGCTCGACCCTAGAACTAGAGCCTCGGTGCCTTCCGCCTCGTTTCATAGGAGTTCAATTGTACTTTCCAATGCGGCTTCTAACGAACCGCAAGCTCACGATTCAAACGAACCTCGGATCTGGTCGACGCCATAACCCGCGCCCAACAGAAGCATCAACTTGATTCGCGCTTTGTGACTGGGGACCATTCCCCCAAGGATAACGCCCATGCGCTTGAGTTGTCGGCCCGCGCCTTCGTAAGCATAGGTGTCGAGCACGCGCCCGCGCGGGCAACGCGAAGTAATCACCACTGGAATCTTCGCTTCGAGCGCCCGCTCGATCGCCGGAAGTGTCGCTACGGTCACATTGCCTCGCCCAAGCCCTTCGATCACCAAACCGCGCGCGCCGCTCGCCTTGGCAAAATCAATGAATCGGCCATCCGCGCCAGCCGCGAGTTTAATGATGTCCACTCGCTCTTCGAGTTTCGCGCCGGGGATATGGTCACGCCGGACCAGCCGACGTCTGACGATAATGCGGTCCTTGTCCACGATGCCCAGCGGTCCAAAATCGCGGCTTTGAAAAGTGTTCGCGTCCTCCGTGTGTGTTTTCGCGGCGTCACTCGCCGCAATCAATTGATCGCTCATCACGACGAGAACACCGAGTCCACGGGCGTCAGGTTCAATCGCCACGCGTACCGCGGATCTCAGATTGGCCGGGCCATCCCAACTAAGCTCCGAACTGTTGCGCATCGCACCCACAAAAACCACGGGCTTGTCCGAGTCGAGGACAAGATCGAGCAGATAGGCGGTCTCTTCCAGGGTGTCCGTTCCGTGAGTTACAACAACGCCCGCGATTCGTTCGTCCTTGAGTTGCGTCGCCACGCGTTGCGCCAGTTCCATCATCCTCGGCGGCGTCATATGCGGCCCGGGCAGGAGCGCAAAATTAATCGCGGTCAGATCCGCGATTTCACCAAGCCCTTCGACTCGTGCAATAATTTCTTCCCCCGAGAGCGCCGGCACCGTGCCACCCGTGTTCGGGTCGACGCGCATGGAGATCGTGCCGCCCGTAAAGACAATTGCGATTCGTGACTTCATGCATTCGCCCGCGTCCTCGAGAGCCCAGCGCCAGTTCGGTGCATAGCGCGACTTTGAAATGTCCGACCGATTCTGGCAAGCGCGTTGTCCCCGTTCCCTGCATCGATTCGAGTCTAAATCAATCGTTTGAGCACTTTTCCCAGCCGCTTTATTCCTTCGTCGATTAAATCCGGTCGCGCATTGGAAAAGTTCAGTCGAAACGTGTTCTGCCCGGCGCCATTCAAATGAAAATCTTCACCAGGCACGAACGCGACTTTGTGTGGAATTGCCTCGCTCAACACCTCCGCTGCGGACATACTCTCTGGCAACGTGACCATCAGAAACATGCCGCCATCCGGACGTGTCCAGGTTACTTCCGCCGGGAAATATTTGTGCAGCGCGGCCAGCATCACGTCACGTCGGACCCGATAGGCCTGTCGCAGGAGCGGTATTTGCCGCTCCAGCACGCCGTCCCGCAACAGTTCGAGCGCGATGTATTGGTTCAGCGTGCTCGTGTGCAAATCCGCTGCTTGTTTTGCCTGGACGATCTTTTCGATTCCCGGCTCGGCGGCAATTACCCAGCCCACGCGCAAACCGGGCATGAGCACTTTGGAGAAGGTGCCGACGTAAATCACG
>JBDTOW010000164.1:0-7462 GCA_039933075.1 Verrucomicrobiota bacterium
GATTCAGCGCGTGCAAAAAGTCTTCTTCGGATGAAGAAGCCGCCGCACCAGATCAGCCTGGAACCAGGGACCTGGCGGGCTCGTGGGCGGGTAAACTGGCGATTGGCAAGGTCGAGCTCCGACTCGTGTTAAAGGTCGCCAAATCGACCGACGGCAGTTACACCGCTACCATCGACAGCCCAGATCAGGGAGCCAAAGACATTCCCGTCACCTCGATCCTGTACAACGATCCAGCCCTCCAGTTGGAATTGGAAGGACTCGCGGCCGCTTACAGAGGGAGCTTGAACAAAGCGGCGACCGAGATTTCCGGCAACTGGGAACAAGGCGGGAGGACGCTGCCGCTGGCGTTCCGCCGCACTCGAGCCGCGGCCGCTTCGGCAACACCAACCGAAGAGTCTTTCGCGTTTACAAAAGGGTCCAAGCCGGACATTCGTGGCTACTGGAAAGGCGAATTGGACGTTCAAGGCATCAAACTTCGACTGGCTCTGAAGATTGCCAGGGCCGCTGACGGTACTTACAGCGGCACGATGGACAGCCTGGATCAAGGCGCGAGAGACCTCCCGATCACCACCATTGCGTTCAAATCTCCCACGGTGAAGCTGGATTGGAAATTATTGAATGCGTCGTTCGGCGGGAAACTAAATAAGGATGCCACGCAGATGTCGGGCAATTGGACGCAAGGCCCGCGCAGTTTTCCTTTGGTGTTCGAGCGGACCGATCAACCGCCTACCGCAATGCCTTCACAGGAGCAACTATCGTTCGATACGCCTCCCGGTGGTTCGCCGGATATCCGCGGCTATTGGCAAGGCAAACTGGAGATCGACCCTGTGAGCCTGCGACTGCTGCTAAAAATTGGCAAGGCGCCGGATGGTTCTTATGCCGGCACGCTGGACAGCCCGGATCAAGGATCCAAGGATCTGCCGATGACGTCGATTACGTTCACAAGTCCAAGCGTGCGGTTGGAATGGAAAGCAATCGGCGGCTCATTCCAGGGCGATCTCAATCAAGAAGGCACGCAGATGTCGGGCAACTTCAGCCAACTGGGCCGGAACAATCCGATGACTTTCGACCGAGTGGCCCAACCGGCAGGGAAGTAGATTAAGTTGGTTCGTTCGAAAATCTGCGGCTAAACTGCGGAGCAGTAATTCGTCGTAAAAGGGTGGGTGGGGCGCGTCACTCCGTGCGCCCCGTTCGGAGTAAGCTCAGCCACCGGCGCCCACGGAGTGACATGCCCTACCCGCCTCTAATCAGTCAGCCCGACTAGCTCTCGAGTGGAAGCAGTGATGGTGCCGTAGGAACCTGACGTTTTGTTTGCGTCGCGCGCGAGCAGATCATCCAAAGCTTCCAGGGATTTGTTCGCTGCCAGCCGGTAGGCCAAAAAAGAGGGCTGAGAATCAGCCCTGGGTACCATGAGTGCTTTTGGCTTTGCGACGGACGAGATCGTCTCGATGATTTCCGTTTTGGGACGGAACTGAACCATTAACACGACCAACAGGGCTGCTGTTGCCGTTGAGAAAGCAATTTTCCAACGCGAAGAATCGAGCCAACCAAATACCCGAAAGAGCCGGCCGAGTTGAGGGGCAGATTCGTAGGTTTGGATTTGCTGCACGAGTCGGCGATGAAACTCATCCGAGGCTTCGAACGAGGGCGCTCTATCCGCCGCCATCGAATGTTCGTTACAGATCTCTGAGATTTCCTCCCAATACTGGCGGCAGTCGGGACATTTGAGAAGATGCAGTTGCAGTGAGTGCCTCTCTGCGGTTTCTAAAACGCCAGCCGCGAGCAAGGCGAGCTGTTTTTTGCGACGGGCGCAAGGAGTCATAAGAATTTTTTGTTTTCGTGAAAGTTTACCGTCAGGCCCTTCATCTTGCGCAACTTTTCCAAGCCGTGAAATAATCGCGATTTCACCGTTCCGACCGAGCAGTTCAGCGCCGTCGCGATTCCGTCCAACGACTCGTTCACATAGAACCGCAAAAAGATCACATCGCGATGCTTCTTTGGCAAGTTTTCGAGGCAAACGCGCATCATGGCCGCTTGTTCCGACAGGTCCAAAGCCTCATCCGGATAGGCCGCATCATCGGCGAGATTGGCCAAACAGTCTTCCGCGAAGGCGATATCATCTCGCGCCATGATCAGCCGATCCGAAGGTTGTTTTTTTCTAAGTCCACTTCTATGGAGATGAATGAGGATTGAGCAAAGCCAGGTGAAGAACCGGCATTTGCCATTGTAACGACGAATGCTTTTCCAGGCAGCAACGAGAGTGTCCTGCGCCAGGTCTTCGGCGAAAGTAGCGTCACCGCACAGCGCCATTGCCTGCCGTAGCAAGCGTGCCTCGTTGAGGCGACATAACTCGCAGAAGGCGTCGCTGTCGCCTTGTTGAGCCAGGGCCAGCAAAACAGTTGATTGAGCATCTTCGTTCACTGTTACGGCTGGATTTATTTCGGACACACGCACAAACAAACCAGGGCGGCCGAAGCGGCTCGCCCTTTTTTGATGGCGGTTTGGCGTTGAACCTAACCGCGCGCAAGAATGTTCAATTCTTCAATTGCCCTCGGGAGCTGTTCCCGCCGTCTTGCCCACTACGCGAAAGTACGGGCCCGGTTTCTCCACGAAGATGAGCACGTTTGGATAATCCCCCGGATAATTCGGCTTTAACTCAAAACCTCGGTCCACCCCTTGAAAGAGGAACCGGCGGAAGCCGAACGGTCCTGAGCCGAACGAATCGCGAACACTCTTCAGCCCCGCCTCACCGTCAAGCCGGTATTGAACCGCGGCGCGAAGCATTTCCGCCATGCACAACGCGCTGAATTCTCTTGCTCGAGCTTTCGACAAAGCGGGTAAAAACGTTTTCACAAAAGGGTTGGTTGATTGTTCCACTTTTTCGAAGAAAGCCTGGTTCGCGGGCGCGAAACGATCGTAAGGCAACGCCGCGATCGCTTGCATCTCATCATAGAGCGGCTCCACTCCTTTTACCAGCGCCAGCAAACCATTGCTGGTCCCTCCGCCGGCCCGGATGAATTCGTCAGCTTTCTGATAGTCCTTCTGTCCTCCCTCATCGATAGTTGCGAGCGTGAGCACATCGCGGATTTCGCTGATGACTTTTGCTTCATCATTGGGGTATTTGGACTGCAATTCGCTGATTTTGTTTGCAAACCAGCCAACGAGGGCGCGTTCACCGGTCCCGATGCTCTGGCTCACCGTGCCCCGAGCCGGGCTGGCATCCATGCCTTCGATTAATTGTTTCAGGGCGTCTGGACTGAAGCCGTGAAAGTTTTCGGCAATGCTAAGAACTACGATGTTTTCGATGGCAATTTGCACCAGCGCCGAAATGAGGATGCCATCATTCGCCGTTTGCCGCCCCAGGACGAATGCGCCGAGAAGATCCTGGACTGCTCCATTTTCCTGTCCGTGCTCAAGAAAGTACCGCGCACGGAAGCCAGCGGCGACCGCGAGTACCTTGGCCTTGGCAAGGTGCGGCAAGAGCGCGTCGGGCCCATCTGCCAGGTCAACACCCCAATCAACTCGCTGTTGCAGATGAGCTGCGCGCCCAACTAAACGAAAGCTCGTGTCGTAGCGCGAAACCAGCGCTTCATACTTTTCATCCAACGGCGCGGTCTTGCTGTGCTGATAGAGTTTCTGTTCTTCTTGGGACAATTCGGGTAATTGCGAGAAGGCTTGCCAGTAGATCAACGCGGGATTGATATCCGCTCGATTGAGGTTCGCCGCCCGACCACTTACGCCGCTCGTCAACAGGCCGAGCAGCAGCAGGATTGATTTTGTCATTTTCATAAGTGCAAGATTAAGTTTGCTTTAACCGTTTTCAGCCGTTAATCGCACTCGTGACGAAGAAGGTTCACTTTATTTTTGAAGCGGAGCGCGGTGTTCGAAGACAAGAGGTCAGGCGAGACGCCTCACCTACGTTTTGCGCGCCACCACGAAGGCGTTGAACATGAGATAACGCCACGGACCCAAGTTTAGCAGAAAATCAATTGGTTTCGACACGTAACGATCAGTGCAGGCGACCGAGACAATCTCGCAACCAGCCCGCCCGAGGAAGAACTCAATCTCGACCGCATTCGTCGCCACAATGGCATCGTCGTCGGGCGTAAAAGGTTCCTTTACAATCGGCGTCATCCGATCGAAACGCACTGCGTCAGGATTTGTTTTCATCTGCCGCCGTTTCTCCTGCAAGCGCCGCCAGTTTTGGGTTTTGTTGCCCACTCCGCGCATTTTTGGATGGTAATCGCGAAAGCCGATCACGCGAAAAAAGTTTGGACTCGAAATGACAATGCAGCCGCCAGGTTCGGCGACGCGCACCAGTTCCGTGATGAACGCCTCCGGCTCTTCGACATGTTCGAGAACGTTTAACGCGCCGGCGCTGGCGAAGTGCCGGTCCGGGAATGGCAGACGTCTGCCGTCGTAAAACTGGCACCGTTCACTGAAACGCCGCGCGTTTGCGATGTTGGGTTCCGAGACATCGACACCGTGCGCTTCGTAGCCCGCCTCGGTCAGTCGCCCCACGACCTGTCCCGCGCCGCAGCCAGCGTCCAAAACCCGGCCGCCCGGCATGGCCGGACGCAATGTGTCGGCGTATTTTCCGTAAAAGTTTGTATCCCAGTTCGCCAGGAACTCCGCGTAGGCTTCGTTGTGCCGGTAAGTCTCCTGATGGCTCATGCCGATTTCGAATTTTGATCTTTGCGGTTCGGAATTGACAAAGCCGTGGGTTCCGCGCCGGGCGCCGACTCCTGCCTTCGCCCGGTGAAAGCCAGAAATCCGCAAAGAAACAGGCCAAGCGCGATCGCCGCCAGGCTGATGTAAAAGCTGCCATTGGGCGGTTCAAAACGAAATTCGACCGTGTGCTTGCCCGCCGGCAGGAAAACGCCGTGCATATGGAAATTGCAGCGCAGGAGAGTGTCTCGGCGGCCATCAACCCACACGTTCCACTGCGGATCGTAGCGGTCGTTCAAAAGCAGCACCGAGGGTTTAGCCGCGTCGGCTTCGAGGATGATCCGTTTCGGCTCGTAGCTTTTGAAGGTGACAGTTCCGGCATTCTGGTTGGTCGAGTTGTTCGGCGCGGTTGGAAGTTGGCCGGCCACCAGCACTGACTGAGTGGGGTTGAAGTTAGTGCTGGTCAATTGTTGGAGCGTCGCCATGTCGTTGGTCGAAACCTGCCAGTTGGAATAGAGCTTCGCCCGCGGCAGAGCGCCGGTGAATTCGATCAGCGCGAAAGGCCCGGTTGTATTGGTTCGCACCAGGATTGGACCATTGGTGACCTTTTGGTAAAGCTCGAAAGCGGTGTGCAGCTTGAAGCGCTGGAGCTCCGGGTCGAGCTGCTGGTTGATTGCCGGCAGCAAGCCGATCCAGGCAAGCAGGTATCTTGTGTTGGTCAATTGCCACAGTCGCGCAGGCGAGTTGCCGAGGGCGCCCTGGAAGGCTGCGATGTCCTCGGGCAGGCGCGGCATCTGGATGATGTCGAGCGACTGGATGTTGTAATATGGAAAACGGTATTGCAGCCAGTGGAGGTAATAGATCTGTTGGAAGAAGGCGAATTGGCTCGGCGTTTGAAACTTGGGTGCGACGACGCGGTGCTCGTACGGCTTGTCACGCAAAATGTCCAACACCGGATCACTGGCGTAACGCTCGAGGTAATTGTAATGAACAATCCAGGGCAAATTCGCGCGGCCGAGATCCATCACGAGCACGATGCCTAGCGTCAACCCCGCCCACTTGGCGCGATCGCTTCTGAACCATCCGCTCAGCAGCAACAAAAAACCGATCAACGAAAGGGCCAGAAAGAGGACGTACCAACTGACTTCCTTCAAGCTGAACGCGGCAATCGGAGCAGCCAGTTGCGGCGGGAAGAAAACTCTTTGCAGATGCTGCTCCAGCTCGGCATGCGACGCTCCATACACCAGCCACCCCAGCAGACTGGCGGCGAGGAAAATCAGGCAGCCCGTTGTCCACTTCCGATCAAACACAGGCGCGCTTGCCCACCAGGATTTGAGATGAGCTTTTAAGGATTCCGCTTTTGCTCCGGCGCTTGCCAGGTATCGCCGCGAGAGTCCCTCGAGGCCATAACCGAACAGCACGATCAAAGCGAGTTGGAACGGATGAAGCCATTTGACCGGGTTGCGAATAGTTGAGAAATAGGGCAGGGCGTAGATGATGCGATAGAACGGCGCGTAACGCCCAAAGGCCAAGAGAAGCGAAACCAGCGCCATCACCAACCAGAACCCAATGAACTTACGCTCGCTCTCGCTGAAAGCGCTGTCCTTTTTTCGCCGGGCCTGCGCAATCGTCCAGGCAGCGACCAGCACGACGAGCACACCAGAATACTCGCCGGACCCGGACAGGCGCAGCGTGCCGCGGATTGTCGAAGGATCAACACCAGGTTTCTTCGAACTGAAATAAGCTTCCCATTCCTCATCCTGACCAACCGATCCCCAGTAGTTCATGCCGTCGTACGCTTCCGGCGGGATGCCGTACATTTCCGGTGGTCCGTACCCGAACAAGCCCGGGATCAGGAAGCGGAGCATCTCGATTTTCGGAAAACTCCATTGCGTGGCAAACCTCCAATTGGCTTCTCTGCCTTGTTTGTCCTGGTGTGTGCTAACGATGCCTTTGATTTGCGTTCCCGTGAGGATCGAAAGCGCGTGCGCGGCGATGAATCCGGAAAAGATCGCAACGCAAGCGGTTCGCCCGATGCCCTTCGCCAGCGCTGGTCCGGGTTTGGCTTCGCTCGTGAGCGCTTGAAAGACCACGAACGCCGAGATGTAAAGACTGAAAATCGCGCCGTTGTCGAAGCCTTCCATCACGCTCATGCCGACTGCGAATCCCGCAAGCACGAAGCGCGGCCAGCCTTTATCCGTGCTGGCCACAGCGGCCAACGCGAGGAATACGAACGCGACGCACAACGGCAAGGTTCCCAACCCCCAGCATGCGTAAGAGAAAAAGTCCATGTTCAGCGCGGCAGCCAATCCGCCGAGCAAACAAACCATCGGGCGAAACCCAAGCTGGCGGAAGAAGAACCAGGCGCTCAGACCGAGAACCAGGACGGTAATCGGCGCATAAAACTTCGCAAAGCCAACTGGGCCGAGAATCCAGTTTAGCACGTAGGTCAGCGTGGGAAGGGCGCTGCCAGTCCAACCGCCCACCCAGTTGAGATCGTGCCAGATCCCCTTGAAGGCCTCGGGCAAGGCCATGGCCGCGGCTTTGTTCGCCCCGAGCGGGCCGTCGTTGGCGAAGAGGGCTTGCGCGGGATCGAAGCTCTTGTAAAAAAGCACTGCCAACACACCAGCCGAACAAAGCAGCATCCAGAAAAAATTGCGCCATCCCGGTCGTGTGGCCGAGGCGATGAGGTTGGGATTAGCCGGTGGCATTGGTTCAAATGGCAATCTCGCTGGAGTTACTGGTGAGACGCAAATCAGATTTTGGGAGAGTGTCTTTTCCTTGAATCCCAACG
>JBDTOW010000165.1:0-7452 GCA_039933075.1 Verrucomicrobiota bacterium
AAAGGACTGTTCACCGCCATCCTCGTCGCTCTGGTCTCCGTTCGCGTGCAGAAATTTTTCAACGACAAGAATGCCGTCATCAAGCTGCCAGCCAACGTGCCGCCCGTCGTTTATGAGTCGTTCCTTTCGCTCAGCCCGATGTTTTTCCTGGTTCTGCTTTTCTGGTTGATTCGCTTTGTCATGGGATTTGATATCAACGAAATCGTTCAAAGCGCTTTCAAGCCCCTCGTGTTCGCCCTGAACACGTTGCCCGGTATCCTGGTGTATGCCTTCCTCGTCACCCTCCTCTGGTCGGTGGGAATTAATGGCGACAACGCCATGGATGCGATCGTGGCGCCCATTTTTCTCCAATACTTGACCGCGAACGTCGAGGCGACGACGCGCGGGCTGCCTTTGCCGTATGTCACCGCCAACGGTTTCTTTACCACATTCGTCAATGTTGGCGGAACGGGGGCGACCATTGCCCTCGCGCTCATCATGTGGAATTCAAAGGAGCCGGGTTTCCGGAAAGTCAGCCGCATTTCCCTGCCGACCCAGATTTTTCAAATCAACGAGCCGATTTTCTTCGGCTTCCCGATCGTGCTGAATCCGATCTTTATGATTCCGTATGTTCTCAACGCGCTGATCCTCACGGCTGGCTCCTTCCTGCTCATCGATTGGGGGGTGATTCACAAGCCCTTCGTTAACGTGCCGTGGACCACGCCACCGATCATTGGACACTACCTGGTTTCTGGCGGGGACTGGAAAGCCGCTGTTTGGGGGGTCCTCTCGATCATGATCGCCATGCTGGTTTACTATCCATTCGCCAAGGCTGCGGAACGGCAGCGATTGAAAGCTGAAGCAGCCGATGTGGCCCACGAATAGGGCCGGAAGAATCTATGACAAAAAATAAACTCCGCTGGGGCATCCTCAGCACCGCGCAGATTGCGCGCAAGAATTGGAAAGCCATCCGCAACACCGGCAATTCCACCATCGTCGCCGTTGCCAGCCGGGATGTGGAGCGTAGCCGCCGTTTCATCGCCGGGTGCCAGGCGGATGTGCCGCTGGAAACCACGCCAAGAGCGCTGGGTAGTTATGAAGAATTGCTGGCGTCAAAGGATGTGGACGCTGTTTATATTCCGCTGCCCACCGGGCTTCGCAAGGAATGGGTTCTCCGCGCTGCCGAAGCCGGCAAACACATCGTGTGCGAAAAGCCCTGCGCAACAAGTGTCGCGGACCTTCGCGAAATGCTCGACGCCTGCCGCCGTCATCGCGTGCAATTCATGGATGGCGTCATGTTCATGCACAGCCGGCGGCTGAATTGCCTTCGCGAAGTGTTGGACGACGGGACCAGTGTCGGCGAAACCAAACGAATCACGTCCGCCTTTAGCTTTCCTGCGGACGAGAAATTTTTTACGGACAACATTCGCGCGAGCAGCACTCTTGAACCTTTCGGCTGCCTGGGCGATCTCGGATGGTACTGCATTCGGTTCGCACTTTGGGTCAGGAACGAGCAACTGCCCCGGTGTGTGACGGGCCGCATTCTCAGCGAAGTCCACGGTACGAACAGCCCGGCTTCGGTGCCGGCGGAATTCTCCGGCGAACTGCTGTTCGATAACGGAGTTTCTTCCGGTTTTTACTCCTCCTTCCTGACGTGCAATGAGCAATGGGCCACCATCAGCGGCACCAAGGGCTATCTTCGTGTGTCCGATTTCGTGGTTCCATTTTTCGGCAACGAGTCCTCCTTTCAAGTGAACAATGTGGTGCACAATGTGAACGTTTGCGACCACAACATGGAGTCGCACTGGCGGCGATTTGCCATTCCGGAATACAGCAACAGCCACGCGACCGCTCAGGAAACGAACCTCTTCCGCAACTTCGCGGATCAGGTCAGCTCCGGCAAGGTGAACGAGACGTTGCCTGAGATCGCCCTGAAAACGCAGCAGGTGATGAATGCCTGCTTCGAATCCGCCCGTGCTGACGGCCGCCCCGTTTATCTCGGCTAAAAATGAAACCAACGTTTCGGCTCGCAGGGCTCCTCGTGTTCGTCGGCGCCGGCTTGTGGCTGGCTCAGCGTTGGGGAGGCGAAGGCTGGCTTCCGAACGCCGAATTAACATTATCTTCTGCGCGATGACCCATTGGCGGGCCTGATCCTTGAGCCCGACAATGCTGAGAGTGAGCTTCTGTCTGTGACGTTAATCGGTCACGGCATCCGCACGAGTTTGAGAGAACCCGCTTCGAACCAGGCTTCGCCTGCGGTCGCGCGCAATTCGCAGATCAACTCCACCTCGGACCCTTGATCCTCGACTTCAAAGGCGTATTTGTAATCTTTCCATTCGGAGGTCCCGGCCAGCTTCCGGGGCATCGTCCCTTTGGAGATGCGCAAGCCAGCGCCGCCACGTTGATCCGCACTATCGACGGTGACTCCCATCAATTTCACCCGCCCTTGAAATTGGTATCGGCCTGGGGCAAGCATCACCCGCGCGCGCCAGGAACTGCTGCTGACGCCCGTGCCGGCGTCGATGGCCAGAATCCTCTTGCCGGCCGGATCGTCCCTTTGAGTAAGCTTGGGATCGCCAGACTGCACCAGCGATGGCTTCCATCCGGCTAAAGGCAACACCCCATCACCGGTGAATTCCACCGGATTGCTCGAACCGCCAAGCTGCCGGCGCAGTCCCTCGTCCCGCCGGATGATGCGCTGTTTCAGAGAACCGGCCCTTTGCTGTATCGATTTTGCGATTTGCGGATGGGATTCCGCCAACTCCCTGGACACACCTCTGGCTACCTCGTCCACGCGGGCCAGGATCTCGTCCACCTTGAAGACATTTGTGTAGAGTTGCCCGACCCGTTCCAGGTATTTGCGGTGGCCTTCTACGGATGCGAGGACCGCCCTGGAAACGGTGCCTGAGAGGTGCTGAGGGGTAATGGGACTGCCCGGGTCAAACTGCCTCCCCGCGCCGAACAACTGGTCCAATCCGTGCGGAATGAAAACCATTCGGTTCGAATCCAAATCATGGAAAACTCGCCAGTTATTCCGGTTTAACGTATAGCCGTCCCAATGGCACAACAGCATCTCGATAACGACCATGGAAATAAACCGATCCGTATCGAGAACCTTTTCCAGGCGAGCGTAGTTGGGTCTGCCTTCATTCACGATCGCCCTGAGCGCCCTCAAACCGGTATGGTTTTTGGGGTTCTCTCCACAATTGACCGACAAGGAAGAGTCAATGTCGCGGCAAAAACCGCCGTCATAAAGATTTCCCTTCGCATTATCGAAATAGCGTTTCAGAAACTGCTTGTTTGCTCCTTCCAAAACGACATAGAACCCAAGGTCCTGTCCATTCAACTCCACCACCGCGTGTGTCGCTCGTGGAACGGGCACCCCAGCGGCAATGAAGATTTCACGGGCGATCTTTTCGCAAAGATAAGTTGAATCCTGCACGGAATTGTTGAGCGAAATCTTGTGCAGTCCATGGAAGCTTTGATCGGGAACGAACCTGTCGAAGTTCAATGTCATCGCTGGCTTTTCATCCACATTACGAAAACTGCCGGCGGCGCCCTTGAGATGAATCGCCACATTTGTATAAACGACACCGCCCTCGCGAATGGTTGCCTTGACGACCGGACGTTCCTCTCCGTTTTCCCAGCGGGTGTGCCGCAGAGTATTCAGGCCAGCCCGGGGAATCTCAATTTGGATGCGAAAGACCGTTGGATTGGAAAAAATGGCATCGACTTCCCGTTTCTTCGCTCCCAATGGTTTGCCGTTGGGCTTGGTCTGAGGCTCGCTGGATTTGAGCGCGGGCGTTTTGGTCAGGACTTGCGCTGTGCCAGCCTTCACCAGTAGCTCCTGGTCTCCGTTCCCCGGCCTCTTGGTCTGGACTTCGAGAGCGCCGGGCTTGACTGGAGTTTCTCCGTTGTGAGCCACGGAGGCATTGGCCTGAGGCGGAAGAGCCTCAGATTCGAGCTGATTCAGCTTCACCCGCTCCTGCCGCTTATTCGGATGCATTTTGCGACCGCCAGGCTTGTCCTGTGGCGCCCGTTCTGGAGTCTTCGGACGTATCTGCGATTCCGTATCCGTCCGGTCACAGCCCGCACACAGGATGAATGCGCCTCCCAGACAAACCGCGAGAAGCCGTGGAAAATGTTTCATTCGATTTACGAGTTGATTATCCGCATGGTCGATAAAATGAATGGCAGGGACTCGATCGAGCCTTCACCACGCCTACGTTTTGACTGAGCTTGGCGAAAAGAGTCATCATGGTCAAACGTCCGCGGAGGCCTGAAGTGTCGTTGGCAGCACAACAGAATGACACCGGGGGAATGGATCTTGTTACAAATTTGTTGCCGCCCGAGTCAGGTGTTCTCGTGAGGTTCGACGGAAGCTCAGCGGATTGGTGCTCAGGTTGCCGATATCGTGACCGGGAAAGGCCGCTGCAAACTCTCCGGGCCAGCTTGCGGTGTTCTCCCCTTAATTAAGTGGCGGAAGGGGTAGGATTTGAACCTACGGTGCAGTTGCCCGCACGCCTGATTTCGAGTCAGGTGCCTTAGACCACTCAGCCACCCTTCCACTCGTTTATTTACAATAACTTATGAATGTTTGAAACGTGCCGATTTGACAGCAGTGTTACTGCAATCCGCTACCGCCTGCGCGAAACGGAACGAAAGCAATCATCGGCTGCCACACCCGGCAATGCCTGGCAGCAAACGCAGCATGCAAACTTGTTCCGCTACGTTCCAGGCAGAACATATTTGGCCTGAATCCGACTGGGCCGCAAGCTCATTCGCGGTTCGCTCGAATCCGATCACAGTCTCCCACTCGCCTCCCACGGTTCGATTTGCCGCAGTTGCTTCGCTTGCAGTTCACGATAGCAGTCGGGCAGGTCGAATTGCCGGAGCACGCCCGGCACGAACGCCGAGAGCGGCCAGTCGTACATCTCCGACTCGGCGAGGTTGGCGTAGGAAGTCAGAGCGTGCTTCAGCGTGACCTGAGTCACTAGTTCGGACATCAGCCCGGCAAACGTGGCCGGCACGGCGCCCCAGCTCAGTCCCGCCAGATGCACTTCGGTGTGCCCGTAGCTTTTCAGCCAGTCGAGCACTCTCAACACGTCGTGCGTCTTCTGCCCCACGTACGGACGATCCAGCATCAACGAGTGGATGGCGTAGAAATAGTCATTGCCGTAGGGATCGAGAAAACTGTTCGGCTGGCAGGTGTCAGGGCGCGATTCGCCAATTCCGCGCACGTCGCAAGCATAGAAGACGGCGGCGGGGTCCTCCGACAGCAGTTGCCGAATCAGCGGTTCGTCGCGCAATTCCGTATCGCTCGAATGATGCGCCACGTAAAGGACGGCGCGTCCTTGCCCTGCGGGTGGACGCGCATAGTGTGGCTCCTGGCTCAGCCGATACACCAGCGCGTGGATGCCTGGCTCGGTGTTGACAGCGTAGGTCGTCGCGTGGGGCAGCGGGTAGCGGCGCGCGGACGGACGAAGGATGCGATAATCGGGCGTGCCGCTGCGCACCGGAAGTTTGAGCGCCCCCGACACCGCGCGCAGCAGCGCGGCGCGGTCGAGCTGGGGACGCTGCTTCGCCAGCGCCTGCGAGCGTTCGGCGGTGAAGGCCGGCACCGGACGGGATTTCAACTCGCACACCTGTCCGTTGGGCGCGCACCAAAGCGTCTCGTCCTTTTCGATGGCCAACTCGGGCTCGGTTTGCGCGTTCGAGACGCCCGTGACGCGGTTGAACCAGCGGTACATGGCTTCGCGATTTTCCTTCGAGTAACCGTGCGCTGTCGGCCCGGCGAACATTGCGATGTTCTCCTCCGCGCCAAGCAAGCGATAGAGCTGCTTGAGCCGGGTGAAGGCTTCCTCCGTGCCGCGAATGTCGAAGTAGTCCCGCTCTTTCGCCAGCAGGATGACCGGCTTGGGCGCCAGCGCGGCAATGAAATCCTCGTGGTCGAGTCCCAGCGCCAGGGCGCGCGGCGGGCATTGCTCGGTGTCCGCTGCCTCTTCGTTTTCCAGGTTGCGGCGGAAGGTGGTCACGAAGCAACTGGGCGCGGCCATCGTCCAGCGCGAGTCCAGTCCGCACAACCAGGTGGACATCGTGCCGCCGCCGGAGTTGCCCGTGACTCCGACGCGGCGCGAGTCCACCTCCGGACGCGTGAGCAGGTAATCGAGCGCGCGAATGCCATCCCACGCGCGCCAGGCCCCGAAGAATTCGCCCACCAGAAACTGCTGGTTGCCCGCGTGCAGATGCTCGCGCACGCCCACGCCAATCCGCGACTTCAAGTGCGCATCGGGATACTGCAACCGCTCCCCCTGGCCAATCGGGTCGATGATGAACACCACGTAGCCCAGGCGGGCCAACCCTTGCGAAAACGACTGATACACGTCTTGGGCTTTGCCGTTTTCCGAATGGCCGCAGAGACCAATCACACCGGGCAAGGGCACCGCGCGGTCTTTCGGCACGTAGAGATTGCCCGTCACGAGCAGGCCTGGGCGACTCTCGAAAATGACCTTCTCGATCCGGTAAACTTCGCGCTCGACCACGCCCGTGATCCGCGCGTTGAGCGGCGTCTTTTCCGGGAACGGCCCGAAGCAAGCGCGGATTCTCTCGCGTACCGACACGAGGTAAGCCTCAGCGTCGGCCTTGGTCTTGAGGGCGGCCTTGACTTGGCGATTGGCGATTTCGAACTCGTGCAATCGCTCGACGAAGTACTCCTGGACCATCCGGGGAAAGCGGTTCAACGGTTCGAGCGGTTTCGGTGCGGACGTCGCCGAGGTTTGGTTCACCGCCGCCAGCAGCGGACGGCTTATGGTCAGGCCGCAGCCGGCGAGTGCGCCCATTTTGAGCATTTCACGGCGGTTCAGATCGCGTGGCATATTCAATTACAGGTTCGGAGTCATTGGTTCACGATCGATTTTTTCCCGGCTGATCACCGTCGCGATCGCCCGCTACTTTTGATAAATCGGTCCGTTGAAGATCTCATTCGGAATAGGGGCTTTGTTAATGAGTTGGTAGGCGACGTTCCATTTCACGAGTTGGGCGCTGCCACCAAACATCCCAACGACGGCTCCTCCTGGAAGCCTGGTCGGGCCGCCGCTGCCATTCGGGTTCGAATAAGCCCACCATGCCGCGACACCCGCATGGCGGATAGACACGCCGTTGCCGGCGTTGCCCGGCGGCGGAACGTTGGCGGCGTCGTTGAAGTTGAACGCATCCAGTTCATTCTGCTCCCACAGCTGCCAATCGGTTCCCTGATAATCGCTCAGCTTGTAGGTTCTGCCCTCGGGCGAGAGGGGAGGTTTACCAATGTTATTGTAGCCACCAATTGTACCGTTCCAACAGTAGGACGTAAGTTTGAGCGGTCGCGCGAGCCAGAGTTGCTTGAGCTTGCCGGTGCCGCGTGTCGCCACGTCTTTTGGACACCAGCAAATTTTGTAGTCGTTCAGGATCGGTCCAAGCTGGCTGATTTTGAAA
>JBDTOW010000166.1:0-7429 GCA_039933075.1 Verrucomicrobiota bacterium
AGTCATGCGAGCGAGTCCTCTCGGCGGGGAAAGCGGAACATTTCGGCACGTCCTGCGAAGCGACCTCCCGCCACTATTCCTTGTTTCGCTGCGGCCAGAACCACGCCGATTCTTTGTTGCTGAGGCCGTTGGTTGTCAACTTCGCGAAGTCAGCGTCGGTGGCTTTGTTCAGATCGAGCACACCGTTTCGTTCAGCCGAGACCGCAATGATGTCCCAGCCCGGCGCGTAGATCCCCACAATCTCGCAAGCGGCGGTGAAAGTCCCCGGCTTGGTGAGATCGCCTTCGCCTTCGGGTCCGCGACTGATGCTGAGAAATCGGCTATCCGGCGACCAGTCCACGTGATAAATCTTTTCCTTTTCGTCGATGATGCGCACCCGGCGCTCGCCGACACTCGGATTGTCCGAATCCAAATTGATTGGCGCGGCCGCGATCTCGTGATCGCCCGGGCCCCAGGCGATTTGTTTGCCATCTGGGCTGAGGCACGGCCGGCAGCCAGGTATTTTCAAGTTGATGATCTTGTTCCCGTGTCTTTCGATCAGTAAAATGGCGTGGTCCACTCCCATGCCTGCATGGACAGTCGACGCGATCCACTTTCCGTTCGGTGAGAAGCTGGGGTTGTAGAGGTGGTGCAAACTGGCGCTGTTGGGATGCTCCTCGATTTTTCCAGTGTCCAGGTCGTAGAAATTCATCCCTTTCGTGGAGTAATCGATCACGTTGAATTTCGGATACTCCTGCGGCAGATAACCGATCACCTTGCTGTCCGGCGCCCAAAAGGGTTCTCGCGCGTTCGACGCCACCAACTTCTGGCGATGCGTGCCGTCGACGTCCATCACCCAAAGACTCCGGACTGTTTCTCGTCCTTCACCTTGATCAATCGTGAAGCAAATCTTTGTTCCATCCGGCGAAACTTGGGGGTAATGCTCGTGCTCCTTCGACGTTTTCGTCAGGTTGACGGGATTCGATCCGTCCGCGTTCATTACGAAAATTTCCCAATTCGAGTCCACATAGCTTTCGTAAGCGATTTTGAAAGGGAGCGGTTTCAACTGTTGCGGGAATGAACTTTGGGCCGCAGCCACGATGCCTCCCCCACAAAAAATAGTGAGAGCCCACAGAATGAGAAGTGAATAGTTTCGTTTCATAAAGGCGGTTTTCGAAACAGGTGCGGTTTGCGACATGAGTTGAGGCTAAGTTTGATTCGCGTTCTCTTCAAGCTAGAACCTCTGGAGTTCACACCTCTTGCATCCGCTGGGAGTCTGGTTAGAATGGTAACGTTGTCCCGTTCATGTTTATCCAGTGGCGGGATGTGCGAGGGAGGACCTCGGCGTTTGAAACAGTGTTAAAAGCTCAGAAAGGCACACAGGTTATGAATTCAAATCGAGGCGTCAGGAAAGGCGGAGGGGCTTTGCCAAAAGCGATATCGCTTGCGCTGTTGGCAGCCATTGCCGCCTTGTCCGCAATCCAACCAATTGAAGCAGCCCCCAATGTGGTGCTCTGGGATTCGTCCTCGGCCTTTGGCAACACCGTCGATGTCGCGGACAGAGCGGACTGGAAGCTCGTGCCTCCGGATCTCCTTACGCTGGAAGCCGACCCGCCCAAGGCCAGCTCAGACCCGGGATATTACGGCCGGGAGTACTCATTCAAAGGCGATGCCGTTGTGGAGAATCGATCGCTGGCTGCGCTGTTTTTGTCCGCCAAAGGGCGCGTGGTGATTTACTCAAAGGACGATGGCGCTCTGACAAATGGCGCGTCGCAGTTACACGCCGGGCTGGGTCGGAAGCTTCTGGAATTTGTCCCACTGCAAAAAAAGACCCAACCCACTCGCATCAGCCGCCTCGAGATCCTGCGAAACGTGACTGATGAAGTAGCATTGGAGGTCTTCTTTTCGGGGACGGGATCGACCGATGTTTCCGCGGTCTTCGCCTTCGGCAAAACGGAAATCGTGGAGATTAAGCCGGCGGAAAATATGAAGGGGATCAGCCTGCTTGGCTCAATCGAATATGGCGTTGTGCCTGGTTTCATCGGTGATGACCTTATCTTTAATGGCGCCGGAGATCCCTCGGCGAGGACGCTCTGTATTCCGGCAGAAAATGTCTTCCTCGGATTGCTGAAGGGCGAAGACAACGAAGTGGTCATGACCTGGCCAAAGGGGAAACAGCAAATGAGACTTCAACTGGGCAATGAACAACCGGGAAAGCGGCTCATTGAATCAATTGATTTCGACAATGACGGTCAAAGCTTTTACCTGGCCGCGTTGCGCGCGCCCGGCATCTGGCACAAGGAAATCTTGACGCCTTCCTACTTGGAGAAGGTCGTGGCGACTAAATGGAAGAGGCCGTTTCCGGCAAAATGGCAGACCCAGTTAAACGAAGCTGGAGTGAATACTACGTTTGCCTTCAGAGAATCCCAAGGACATGTCTGGCGCGGCGTGCCCGGTTCGTACGAGTACCCCGTTTGGTTTAACGAAGATTATGCATCTTACCACTTGACCAAGAAGGTGCCGCCGAAGGGTGAATCTCTCATTTATTTCCTCGAGGGACAGGACACGCCCCTCTCTGTCTCCACGCCGGTGGACATTATGAAGGCGACATTGGGCCGGCAAATGTGCGATCCGATTCTCGACCTCGCCGGTCGGAAGCTGCGTACTCATCATCGGCGGGCCGGAGCGAGCGTCCATCGCGCTTGCACCTGCGGATACACGGAAGCCATACAAGCGATTTTTGAAGCCGGTGACGAGGTCGCACAGAAGGAATTTATTAAAGGCGCGCTTGACGACATGATCTATTTTGTCCAGCGCCACGTCGACCGGATCAACGAGTACAGAAGTTTTTCCGACGACCTGATCAAGTTCCTGCGAGCGAAAGGAAGTTCGTCTCCCGAACTGAAAGTATACGTGGATAGCCTGGAGCAGATTGCGCAGCAGATTGCCCAGGAATACAGCGTGCAGCAGGAGAACATGAAATCGATGGAATTCGCTGCCGATCTGACACAGCAGACAATGGCCTTGACCAGTCGGAGAGACCCCAACAATCTCAAGGCTTACATGGAGCTACTGAAAACATGGCGAGCCATGGGAGGTGCTCAAGATTATATCGTGGCTCAGTGTCACGTGATCACCCGGAAGCTGAGTCAGGAGGCGGGCTATGGTTGTGTGAACCAAGCCAAATCTGCTTCCTTGGCGCAGGAAATCAGAGCCCGTTGCAAGCAGTGCCTCAGAAACCCCGACGGCTATGAGATCTGGGCCAATTACTAAGAAGTGATGAGCAACAAGTTCGTAGCTGCATTCCTCGTGTCCGGCGCTTTGGCAGTGCTTCCAGCCTGCGAGCGCAAGATTCCAACCGAGAGCGCGGAAGCGACGGCCGCTCTTCCGAAACCACAGAGCGTCGCACCAAACCAAACAACGACGGACTCCAAAGCGGACCTGGTTCAGATTCAAGGAGGGCGGTTTATGATGGGTGACAAGGATGAGGTGGACGCCACGCCGCACGAGGTTGTCATCAGCTCGTTCTACATCGACAAACACCTGGTGACCCAGGAGCGATTTCAGAAATTGATGGGCGCGAATCCTTCCCGCTGGAAAGGAGACAAAAATCCCGTGGAACAAGTCCGCTGGTCCGATGCCGTGAAATTTTGCAACAAGCGCTCGGAGTTGGACGGACTTCAGCCTTGTTACAACCTCGAAACCTGGGAGTGCAACTTCGACGCAAACGGATACCGGCTGCCCACCGAAGCGGAGTGGGAGTACGCGTGCCGGGCGGGAACCACAACTGCTTATTTCTTTGGTGATGCCTCCGCAAAGCTTGGCGACTATGCCTGGTTTGACAAGAATTCAGGCGGACATCCTCGACCGGTAGGCCAGAAACAGCCCAATCCGTGGGGCCTGTATGACATTTGCGGCAACGTCTGGGAATGGTGCAACGACTTCTACAAGGTGGACTACTACCAGGAGGCGCCTCGAGAGAATCCCCGAGGACCGAAGAAGACTGAAACCAAAGTGATTCGCGGCGGTGCCTGGCGATTCAGCGCCGAGAGCTGCCGCTCGGGCTATCGCTACAACGAAAATCCCGGCTATGCGGATGTCTGTTTTGGATATGATATCTACGGTTTTCGCTGCGCCAGGAAGGCGTCCGCCGCTACCGGGCAGTAAATTAGCGGGTTGGAAATCCGCGCTCCTTAGTTCCCCTTTTTGAGCCGCGCCTCCCACGGAGAGGAATCAATCTGGAAAAAACGGTTCAAACCGCGAAACACACGAAACACACGAAAGGGGAAACACTTGGAATTAAGACGTCTTTCACATTCTTGGTAGACGCGACAATTACACAAACTTCTCTGTCGTGTGCTTCGTATATTTCGTGGTTTGAACTCCCGGTTTCGGGATCAATTCTTGACCCGCGCTTGAGCATCCGCGCTGCTGGACTTCGGCGGCTCGAATGTCGCGATTGTTTTGCCATCGCTTCCGTTCCAGATTCGTAGGATGCTATCCTCGCCGCCGGCGATCACAATTTTGCCATCGGGCGTCGCCGCCGCGGAAAAAACGAAATCACTCGCGCCGACGAACGAGCGGACCTCGGTGCCGTTGTCCTGAACCAAACGCACCTTGCTGTCACCGGAAGTGGCCAATGCCTGATCGGTGATTCCGATAAAACTGATCGACGTTACCTCTTTGCCAAAACCCTCGATCGTCTTCTTCCGCTCTCCCGTGAGAAAATCCCAGACTTTGAGCACATTGTCGGCGCCGCAACTGATGAGCGTTCGTCCATCGCGCTTCCAGCTCACGCCTAGAACATGGTGCGTGTGCCCTTCGAACGATTTAACAACTTTTCCACTCGCAACCTCGAGGACCCGAACAAATTTATCCGCTGCGCCGGAAGCGAGGTATTTGCCATCAGGGGAGAAATCGAGCCCAAACACGGTATCGCTGTGGACATTCTTGAAGTCTTGCTGAAGTTGACCGGTAGCTACGTTCCAAATCTTTATCTCGCCGCCGCGACTGGGTTCCCCGCCCCCGGTCGCCAACAGTCTGCCGTCCGGGCTGAAACGGACCGCGTTCACGCGATCGCTGAGCGGCGAATCGACGCCGCCCGTGCCTAGGACGCGTTCAAGCGTCCATTTTGGATTCGCATTCCAAACGATGGCGCTTCGATCCGCTGCTCCCGAAACTAAGCTGCCATCGCTGCTGTAGGACAAATTGAACACGGTTCCGCGATGGCCCCTGAGTGTTTCGAACGGCGCTCCCGTCCCAGCGCTCCAAGTGTGAATCAACTGATCGTCACCGGCGGTTGCCACGGCCAGGTTGTCCGGCGAGAATGCGATCGTGCGAATCGGCTTCTCCGCATCTGCCACCGCCTTTTTTGCGGCTTCCAGGTCAAGCTCGGCCCTCGTCTGTTCAGTTTGAGCTTTTGGGATTTCGTCCTGGGCTTCGTTCATGACTTCAGCCGCTTTTTTGACTGCCTCATTGGCCAGTTGGAGTTCGTGCTCGGCGTTCGATCGGGTCAACTCAGCTTTTTTCAATTCCATCTGCGCTGCTTCAACGGGCTTGGCGGTCGCACTGACTTTTTCCGTCGCCTGCTTCTGTTTTTCCTTCGCTCCGGCGGCCAATTTCTCGGTGACACCTTTGACTTCGGCCTCGATTTTCGATTTGTCGATCACCGCCGATGCGGCCTTTTCAGCGGCTTCAAGGGCTTCGGTCGCTTTTTTCACGACGGTATTCAATTCGTCCAGCGCTTTCTCGGCGGCGGCTTTGGCTTCGGTTGTTTCCTTCACTGTTTTTTGTTTGTCGGTCAACGCCTTTTCCGCCGCTGCGAGCGCGTCGGTCCCTTTCTTCACACGCTCAACTTGGAGGTTGTGTTGATTCGTCGTATTTTGGAACGTAGTCTTTCGATAAGCGACTTCGTTCGTGGCAAAGGCAAGGGCGCGTTCCTTTTCCGCCACCCATTCTCGCGCGTAACGATCCCCTTTCAACTCCGCCACGCGCTCTCCTTTCTCTGCGTCCCAAAGTCTGGCCGCGTTATCGAGTCCCGCAGAAGCGAAGAATTTGCCGTCGCCGCGAACGGCCACTGATGCGACCGGGCCACCGTGTTTCAGCTCTCGGATTATCTGGCCATCCGCGACGTTCCATTGCCGAATCGTTCCGTCCGTGCTGCCCGAGAGGAGCTGCTTGCCTGCGGTTGGGATTGGTTCGAGCGAGGTCACTGCTCCCTGGTGTCCTGTCAGTTCTTTCTCGAGCATCGGCTGCTGTCCGGCTGAATCCGGCAACTGCCAAATGCGAATGACTTGATCCTCACCCCCCGCGGCGATTTCTTTACCGTTTTCGAGCCACGTGACGGTGTTAACCGCCGCGAGGGTTTGGATCCGGGCGAATAGTTTGCCCCAAGCCAAATCCCAAACCCGTATGCTTTTGTCCCTGGATCCGGAAAGAAGTCTGCCGCCATCGGGCGAAAATCTGAGCGCGGAGATGGCGCCCCGGTGTCCGCCAAATGTCTTCAATTTGTTGCCGGTCCTTAAATCCCACAGCGTGACAAGTGAGTCGTCACCGCCCGTAGCGAGCCATCTCCCGTTGGGACTAACGGCAACGGTCTGCACGGTTTTGCGTGCCGCGAACGGAAAAGCGAGTTGCTGATTGTCTTTCGAGAAGCGCCAGATTTTCACTTCGCGATAACCACCCGAAGCCAGCAAACTCCCCTCTGGATTAAACGCCAGCGAATGGACCAAATCACGGTGCGCCGCGCCGGGCTTGCCGTACCGGTTCTTCGTGAGCAATTGCGGATCGGTCAGGCGCGTGACGAGTTGGCCGGATGGAATGCTGTAAATGAAAATCTGATTGGCGCGCCCGCACGCGGCAATCTGCCCATCGCGAGTCAGCGCCACCGCGTAAATTGGATTCAGGCCGTCCGGCAGCGGTTCCCATTCGATTGGCGTGGCCTGGTGGAGCGAACCTTTCGCGCCCTGGTCGATCCACAGTTTAATCAACCCCAAGTGCTCCGAAGTCAAATCAGCCGCGGCAACTTTATTGTTTCGGGGCGGCATCATCGGCTTCTTCTGGTGCGCCGCGGCCTGCAACAACAGGCTGTCGTTGCCATGGCCAGCCATTACCGCACTGCCCGACTCGCCGCCCTTGATCATCTCGGCCGGTGTTTCAAGAATGAGATCTCCTTTGGCCGCGGTTTTATTATGACACGCCAGGCAACTGTTTTTAAGGATTGGTAAAATTTCCTTTTCGAAATCAACCGGAACAATCTGCTTAATTTCTGTGATCGGAATCGGCAGCCGTTGTTCGTCCGCCGGTTTGGCCTCCTGGGCATCTAAAACTGCAGCGCCGGCGAGAAAGGCAACCGTCAGAAATCCCCGACACAATCGTATATGAGTAAAACCGTTCACAGGAAACTTTTGTCAGCTTAGCACAACGCACCTGCCCGGCGCAACGAACCACT
>JBDTOW010000167.1:0-7408 GCA_039933075.1 Verrucomicrobiota bacterium
TCCGCCCGGGGATGTACGCAACGGTGAAGATTGGCATCGAACGGAGAACCGACGCGCTGTTGCTGCCCGTCGAAGGATTGGTCATGGAAAAGGCGAACGCGTTTGTCTTCATCGTGGTTGAGAATCGCGCCAAAAAAGTTCCAATAAAAACTGGTTTCAACGACGGCACGAATGTCGAGGTCATCTCGGGAGTCACGCCCGCCGAACAAGTTATTCTGGCCGGCAAACAGGCGCTGAGCGACGGACAGTTGGTCAGGGTGACGGAAGCGAAATGAATTAGGATGATGCTGCAAACCCGCCATCCGAAACTCCAAGCGCTAGTGCCTTTCGGAAATTCCGGTCGAAGGCAAACTCGAGGAGAACGCTCGGAAGACGGACGACTCTGCAATCCCAAAGGGATTGTGTCTTCCAGCCCAGGGTTGCGAGGAACGAGCTACCCTGGGTTCCATGTCCGGTTGTTTTCAACCCCAACGGGGTTGCGTCAGGTTTCAAACGGTGAGCCGCAACCCCGCTGGGGTTGTTTGTCTTCCACCTCGTGCCCCAAGGTAGCTCGTTCCTCGCAACCTTGGGCTTTGAGCCGGAATCCCTTTGGGATTCATCTCCGCGATTTCCGAAAGGCATTCGAGCCAGCGCCAACGAAAGCTCAAGCTCCAAATCCTGGAATCACAGGTGGTCCCGCGTCGGCAGCCGGAGGTTGGATATCGAGGATTCCTCCGGCGTTGGGATTTGCCGTTTGGATTTTGGGATTTCTAGCCGGCTCGTTGGCCACCGGTGAACGGGTATTCGCAGCGGAATCAGCGCCATCGGCCGCCCTTCCGCTCCCGGAGAAAACCAACGGCGTTTATCAGATCGATCTGCCCACCGCTCTGCAACTGGCCGGCGCGCAAAATCTCGACATCCAGATCGCTCGCGAGAAACTTGCCGAAGCGAGGGCCAACGAGGAGTCGGTAAGAATTTCCACCAATTATTCCGGACAAGTCGAACACGCGGTCGCCGCTGGCATCGCCTTCACTGGAGATCTGCTGCGGCTGCGGGTTCAAACCGAGAAGAACCACCTCACGCTGCGGCAGGCGCAGGAACAGCAACGGATCGCGGCCGCCCGGCTGGCTCAAACCCTTCGCCTCGATCCGAAGATCGAATTGATACCGCGCGAAAACGACATCGTCCCGATGGTCCTCCTCGACCTCAATTCCGCTCTGGATTCGCTCGTTGCCCAGGCGCTGGCATCACGACCCGAATTGAAACAGAACCGCGCGCTGGTCGACGCCGCCCGCAATGTGCAAAAGGGAGCGCTGTATGGGCCGCTAATTCCGAGCCTCGGCGCTCAGGTGTTTCTGGGAGGGCTGGGCGGCGGAAAGACGCACGACCCAAACACTTTCGGCGAGTCCGAAGATTATCAATTAACTCTTGGTTGGCGGATCGGCCCCGGAGGGCTGCTGGACCGCGGACGAGTCCACGCCACCGAAGCGTGACTGCGCATGAGCGTGTTGACGGGCGAAAAACTCCTCGATGAGATCATTCGCCAGGTGGTCGAAGCCCAAACCAGAACTCAATCACTCGCCGACCAATTCGCCATCGCCCGCCGCGCCATCGAGGCAGCCGAAGAAACTCTGCGCTTAACCCGCGGGCGAAAAGAATTCGGAGTGGGCGCAGTCCTGGAAAACGTGCAGGCCGAACAGGATCTTACCCGAGCTCGGCTGGATTATCTCAACGCCGTGGCTGAATACAACAAAGCTCAGTACGCGCTCAGCAAGGCAATCGGGAAGATCGATCCGGAAGCCGCGGCGAAAGAGTCGCGCTAAAAATGCGTCCGAAAAAGCCGCTTTGGTAACTCAGGCCGGCTGGCCGAGGCAGGGCGCGTCACTCCGTGCGCGCCGTCGAGCGGCTGCTGGTGCGCGAACAATTTACCACGTTCGAGCGGCGCGCAGAGGACTGCCCGCCCTACCTTTCGGTGAATGGAGCGCCAGTTCCGCCGCGCTACGGGATCAGCGCCAACGCGCGGTCCAGGCGGAGGAGGACACGTTCTTTGCCGAGAACTTCCAGCAAATGATAGAGGCTGGGGCCAGCCGTCTTGCCGGTGCAAGCCAGGCGGCACGGATGAACGAGCGCGCCCGCCTTTACCTTCAGCGCGGCAGCGGTCCCTTTGAGAGCAGTTTCGATCGAAGCGGCATCAAAGGAGGTTAACTTCGCGAAGGCGTCGCGCAACGCTGACAGACGAGGCCGGGTCTCCGGAACAAAATCCTTCCCTGCCGCTTCGGCGTCGTAATCGACCTCTTCCTTGAAATAAAATCCCGCGTAGCCAGCCAGCTCGGAAAAGAGTTTGATCTTGCCCTTGCACGTGTCCAAAGCGGCTTTAACAAAAGGCAGAGGGAATTTGTTCGTGTCGATGCCGGCCCGGCTGAGCGCATGCACGGACAGCTCGTAAAAGCGCTCGTCCGGCAGCTCGCGGACATATTCGCCGTTCAGCCAGTTGAGTTTGTCGATGTCAAACCGGGCGTTGTGCCGGAGGATTTGAGGGAGATCGAACAGCTCGATCACTTCCTTGAGCGGGAGCTTCTCGCGATTCTCCTTGGGGGACCAACCGAGCAGGCAGAGATAATTTACGATCGCCTCCGGAGCGTAGCCTTCGTCCATGTACGTCGTGAGGGACGCGCCTTGATCCCGTTTGCTCATCTTGGTGCCGTCGGGATTCAGAATGAGTGGAATATGGGCGTACTTGGGCGGCTCGACTCCGAAGGCGCGGAACAGCGCGATGTGTTTGGATGTATTCGAAAGGTGATCTTCCCCCCGGATCACGTGCGTGATGCCCATCTCCAAATCATCCACCACATTCACGAGATGGAAGACTGGCTGGCCGTCGGAGCGGACGATCACAAAGTCCGGATCAAGCTCCTCGCGATCGGTCAATTCACGCGTGACTTCGCCCACCACCAGATCGTGAATCACGATCGGATCGCGCGCCATTTTGAATTTCACCGCGCCTTCGTGCTCATAAGCCAAACCGTGGGAAAGCAAGGCCTCGACTCGCCGCTGATAATTTTCCTTGCGCTGACTTTGAAAGTACGGTCCGCGATCCCCTTTGCCTGGCCCGGTCGCCTCGCCCGTCAACGGACCTTCGTCCCAGTGCAATCCAAGCCAGCGCAATCCATTGAGGATGACCTCGACGGCTTCCTGCGAGTTTCGGGCAGCGTCTGTGTCTTCGATGCGGAGGATGAACGTTCCGCCGGTGTGCCGCGCGAACAGCCAATTAAACAGCGCCGTCCGGGCGCCGCCAATGTGCAGAAATCCGGTCGGACTCGGAGCAAATCGAACGCGAACTTTCATATTATCTGAGTTCAAATTGTTTAACCTTGCTGACCATAACGTCGAGTTGCTCGAACTGGCAAGGCTGCGACCGAAAAGGGGTCAAAAGGGGTCACCCATTAGGGCGGGTGTCAGAGATGACTAATGATGCGTTTTTTGTGTGAAGGTCAAAGCCTTCTCTTTGAAGCGGTCTGCCGCCCTGATGATCCACCGAGCGGCGCGCTCGAGCTCGGCGGGATCAATTTGCGGAAGTTTGAGCCACCAACGAATGCCGGCGCGCGTTCGGACGGCGAGTGATACTTCACAATAAATTCGGCCGTTTCCAACCTCTCTGATTCGGCATCCAGCAGTTCGAACCGTGCCTATCCGGTTGCTTGCCAAATCTGGAGCGCCGAGCATCGCTCGGCTCCGATGAAGCTCATTTTCAATGGCCGAGCAATGCTCGGCGTTCCGCTAAGATCGATTTTGTCAACAAACCGGTAGGCATGGTTCGAACGATAGCGACGCCTTCCCTGCGGTGGCAAGGATTCTTCCAGTTCACGTTCTTGATGGATTTTTGATTACAAGCGGGTCTGAATCCACTATGAGAACGGTTAATTTATGAAGTCACGTTACCTGCTCTTCAATTTCCTGATCAGCGCGATTCTCCCTGCTGTCACGCTAGGGCAGACGTCAGGTCCGCCGCTCTCTCTCGGCGCCGGTCCATCCGGCTCTTATCTATTGAGCTGGCCGGTCACAGTCGAGAGTTACGTTCTGGAAGTCACCGAGGATTTGGGAGATTCGGCAGCATGGCAGCTCGCCCCACATTCGCCGTCGGTTACAGGTCCCGATAACGTCCTGATCCTTTACCCCGAGACTAACGCCCGTTTTTACCGGCTACGGCTCGATGCGCAGGCCGGTCTGCCGCCAGAGCCGGCCAGCGTGGCTCCGCCGTTGCGGGCGGAGACGCCCACCCCTTTCGCCGAGGCCACCGCCTTTCTCTATACTGGAGCAGCGCCGATCCAATTTGGGGTTGCGCGTGGCGCTATCCAGGCGGCCAGCGTTTGCGTCGTGCGAGGCAGAGTAATGCAACGCGACGGTTCGCCGCTCTCCGGCGTGACGGTGTCGGTTCTCAATCACCCTGACTTAGGCTTCACTCGCACCCGCAATGACGGACAGTTCGACTTAGCCATGAATGGCGGGGGTGACGTGAACGTGGATTTCCAGCGGCCCGGTTACGCCAGGGTGCAACGGAGCGTCCGCGCTCCGTGGCTAGACTATGCGCACCTGGAGGACGTCGTCATGATCAAGCTGGATCCGACAAGCAATGTCATCACTTTCGGCACGAATGCGCCGCAGCAGGCCGCGACTGCCTCGGCGCAGACTGATGCCGCTGGCACGCGGCAGCCACGGATCCTGTTCCCGGCCGGCACCTGTGCGTCGGTGGTCTTGCCGAACGGGCAGACCCAGGACTGTTCCGGTCTGACCATCCGCGTGACGGAGTTCACCGTAGGACCCAACGGCCCGGCGGCCATGCTGGCGGCGCTTCCGCCCAGCAGCACCTATACTTACTGCGCGGAGTTCAGCGCCGACGAAGCCTATGCCTTGGGAGCGACTCTGTTCTATTTCAACCAGCCCGTCCCAATCTACCTGGAGAACTTCCTGAACATTCCCGTGGGCGCGGCGGTGCCGGCGGGCTGGTACGATCGGCAGGCGGGCAACTGGAAAGCGGGGAACGACGGCCGCGTTTTGAGGTCGCTGGCGGTCAGCGGCGGTCTGGTGGAACTCGACGTTACCGGCGGCGGCACGAACGCAAGTCTGGTTGAACTCGCGGCGCTCGGGATTGATGCGGCGGAACGCCAGCACTTGGCCAGCATCTATCCGGTTGGACAAAGCTTCTGGCGCGTGCCCGTGCAGCACTTCAGTTCCTGGGACTTTAATTTTTGCTCCACCGCTCCTCCCAGAAAAGTGGACGGCAACTCCGACGGCGTGCCGCCTGCCAACGGTCAACCTCGCTCCCGCGACCAGCAAACCGACAATCCTGGGGGCACTGTGGACTTGCCCGATCTGACCTTCCGCGAAAGCATCCCGCTCGTGGGTGTCCCCTTTGCGCTGCATTATGCCAGCGACCGCATGCCGGGTTACACGGCGACACGGGAGCTGGAGATCGCCGTTACGGGAACCAATGTGCCGCCCGGGGCCATCCGCGCCGAGGCTCACATCACTGTGGCTGGCCGAAGCTTCGACACCAACTTCCCCGCGATTCCAAACCAATTCTTCCGGTTCCAATGGGATGGGAAGGACGCTTACGGTCGCACTGTTTTCGGGACCATCAACGCCGATGTGACGCTCGGTTACGTCTTTCCTACCACCTATCTAATCACTCAACAGCAAGCTGGTGTCGCCTCGTCCTCGTTTGCCCGTTTTCCTGACCAGCCCTCGGCCGTAAGCGCCAGCACCGGGCGGGAAAACTTCGTGGCGTCGTTCATTCGAGAATGGCTCAACAATGGCGTGGATCTCAACAGCTCGAGCCTCGGTGGCTGGGGGCTTTCGGTTCATCACGCGTTCGATCCGGATTTGAACGTGGTTTATCTAGGCAACGGACGCCGCTATACGCCGCGCAACCCGGCCAACGGCCTCAACCTGGTCGCGGGTGGTCCCAACGCAACGAACACGGCGGACAACCTCCCCGCCACGCAGCGATCGCTCTCAAAAGTAGGACCAATCATCGCGGCACCGGACGGGACCATTTACTACATCACGGGCGCCTTTGCCAATTGGGCTCAATTGCGGCGGATCACACCGGACGGAACCGATCAGCCCGTGACGGCGTACGAAATTCAATATCGCGACGCTCTGGCCAGCGGCGGACCGGCTCGGCAAACCCGGCTCGATGATGTGACCGGACTGGGGTTAGGTCTCGACGGCTCGATTTATCTGGCGGAGTACGGCGGGCGTCCCGGTCCGCCTCCGTTCTTCATCTCGCGCATTCGCCGCATCACCCCGGACGGCATCATCCATGATTTTGCCGGGGACGCGGCCTCGCAATTCAAAGTTGGCTTCAATGGCGATGGTAAATCCGCTTTGCAAACGCAGTTTGGTTATTTGCAGGCTTCGGGTTTTGTCGTGGCGCCGGATGGCAGCGTGTACATCGCGGACCGCCTGAATTGGCGCGTCCGGCGCATCGGCACGGATGGACTGGTCTTCACGGTGGCCGGCACCGGGAATCCCATGGCTATCGGCTCGGCTGCACTTAATGCGGGCTTGGGGGCCAGCACGAACGGCGTGCCAGCTACCCAGGTGGACATCGGATGGCACATTGCCAACGCCGCGGTTTGGGGAAACGGCTTGGCGCTCGGACCAGATGGCAGCTTCTATTTTGACTCCTATCGGAGTATCTGCCGGGTTGCACCGGATGGCATTATCTCGTTCGTTCTGGGGGGTGGTCCCAATCAGAATGCACGGCTCAATTTCGAGACTACGGGCGTGGCAATGAACTTCTATCTGACGTGGCCGGTCCTCTCCATGCTGGTCGACAGCGACAACTCACTCTATTTCGCCACGGGAAATCTCCCCACCCATATCATGCGGATCGCGCCCGATGGCTATCTGCACCCGTTCGCCGGGCGGGCCGCGATTCCTAACTTTGACTACACTGGCAAAGGCGATGGAGGTGATCCCAGACGAGCGGTCTTCGCTTGGATACGATCCATCGCGCGACATCCGGACGGCGGCATCTTGATCGGGAGTGATAGCGAAGATCCGCCCGGCCCGCGTAATCTGGTCGGGACCATTCGGCGCGCGGGCTCCAGCTTGAACCGTCAAGTTGGCTTGCTGGCGGGTGACCTGTTGCTGCCGTCCGAAAACGGCTCAGAGATTTATCATTTCGACGCGAACCGGCGGCATTTGGCGACGCTCGATTCGCTGACCTTCTCGAAGCGCTTTACTTTCGATTATGATGCCAGCGACCGGCTGATCGCCGTCCACGACGCGGTTGGCAACGTCACGACTATCCGACGCGACGTCTCGGGCAATCCCAACGCCATCATCAGTCCCTACGGTCAATTGTCGGTGCTCGGCCTCGATGCTAATGGGTTCCTCGCGACAGTGACCAACCCGGCTGGTG
>JBDTOW010000168.1:0-7406 GCA_039933075.1 Verrucomicrobiota bacterium
TTTAGCGTGGTAGGGACATCGCGCTGCGATGTCCGCGCCGCGTGCAGCGGCGCAACTTCTTCGAAAGCCAGGGCCGCTCGAATATTCGTTCCGACCGCTGCTACGCGGCCGGGGACGGCGCAGCGCGCCATCCCTACCATCGCGCCAAACGCACACGACACCTGTCCTGCTTGGGCATGTGAGCAGCAGCTTGTTTCGGGTTGAGTGGATTGGCTTTGACGCATCGTCTTTCGGAGTTATGCCACACCTTCGATTTTCTGGAGCGCGCGCAGCGTGGAATCGACTTTCGGGACAAGCGCCGTCAATTCCTGCGCCGAATGGTTGGGCGCGTAGCGCGCTTGATTGCAGATCTGGAACAGTTCGTGCAACGCCGTCAAAGTTTCTTCGTTGACGCCCCGAGGCCGCAACCGCTCTTCGATAATCGCTTCGGTAATGGCGGTCGCCGGCAAATCCAGGCGTTCCCCCAATTGTTCCTGCAGCAGCCGAAACGCGGTCGCGAAAAACTCCTCGGCTTGATTGTTTAACGCAAGTCCCCGTAATTCGACGAGTCCTGTTTGAATGGTGCGCGCCACCTGCCTTTTACGCCGAAGCCGCGGATTATTCGCCAGGTTTTCCCTCCGCTTGCGAGATACAAACGCCGCCAACCATGCGACAAATGGCGCTCCCTGCAAGGCGAGAAACCACGGCTTTTCGACGAGGAGCGGGTTGAAGCTGGCCACTGCACCGATGTTAGGTTTGATATGAACGATGTCCTGGGTCGCGGGCGCTTCGCTCGGCGGCCCCGGATTCTCCGCACTGGCGGGCGGCAATTGAGCGGAACCGGACGGACGAACGATGAGCGCTGTGGCGGGTTGTTTCAACAACCGATAGTTCTTCTGCTCGGGATCAAAGAAAGTGAAGTAGAATTCGGGTAACGTTTTAATCTCCGCGTTTTGCGGAACCACCACTTGCTCGAAAGTTTTCACCCCTTGCAGGCCAAGATTATCGGTTGTCTCCACCCTGGCCGTCGGTGGATACGTCTTGAATTCGCGCCAGTTCTCTTGCGCCGGCAGCGAGACAGGATCGAGCGCTCCGCGTCCGGCGATCTGAATCTTCACAGTAATCGGATCACCGACCGCGATATTCGTCGGACTCACCTGAGTGGTCATGGTGAAACTGCCAACCGCACCGCTAAAATTCGCGGGCCGGTTCTCCGTTGGCAAGGGCAGCACGTGAAGGGTCTGCGGATCGGAAGAAAGTGTGAACCGGCGCGTTTCCCGCCCGTCACTGAAAAGATCGCCAAGGTCGAAAAAGGGATCCCGGTTGCGCTGGGTTCGTCGGCGAAACTGAAGATCGACGATGCAATCGGCGGCCTGCAGTTTGAGGTCGCCCGTCTTAATCACAGTCACAGGCAGGAGATAACTCATGCCTCCATAGGCGACGTTGTTCGTTTGAATCTGTGTTTTACCGGCCTCGACCAGTTTGCCGACCGTCATCCCCTCGGTCTTCAGTTGCGGTGCCTGCATGATTTGGCCTTGGGCTTGCGCAAACAAATCGATCCGCACCGGAAAGGCCTCGCCCACGTAAACCTCCTTCTTCGGCAAGGTCATTTGGAGGAAAGCGATTTTTCCGACATCGCCGGCTTGCTCACCGCTTTTGAGCACTTTCAGCTTGAGTTGTTGACTCGTAATAAAACTGCCATCCACCGCGACACGAAGCGCCGGGATGACGTAATCTCCTGGCTGGCTGGCTACAACCTGATAGCTGAGATTCAACACTGCGCTGGACTGTCCGTTGACAGTCGAGAATTTTAATTCCCGCGATTGTCCAACGTGCGTGATCGAAAGGTTTTGGATGGCGGGAAAAGTGGGTGCTACTTTAGGTGAACCTCCTTCGAAAGCCAGCGTGAGCGTGACCGCCTCGCTGACGCTCGTCGTGTCGCGCTCCAGCGTGGCCGTAAAGTTCGCGGCGGTCGCTCCGATAGCTGCCAATAAGAGAAAGACAAAACTCAACGCAAACAAGATCCTCGATTCGTGTTGCCTCGTTTCCATGCGTTTTGCGTCGGTGTCCTCTTGCAAGAAACAATCACCAATCCTTGAAGGTCTTCGACCGGGATTTTGCTTTGTCGTTCGGCAGGAACATCATGACCTTCTCATCCCCTTTCTGGCTATCGAGGAGTTGCCGGGCCTGCTCGCGCGTCATCTGGCCAATCGGGGTTGCGGAGGCTTGTTCGGACCCATCGCCCTTCTCATCTGATTTCTCACCGGAATCGGCCGTCGACTTTTTCTTGTCTTCGGATTGGTCATCCTTTTGCTGGTCCTGCTTGGCGGCGGACTCCGATTGCTTTTTTTCCTGCTCGGATTTGTCCTGGTCCTTATTCTCCTTTTGCGAGGCCTGGTCTTGTTTGTTTTGTTCTTGCTGTTTCGATTGATCCTTCGAGTCCGCATTCGGGTCGTTCTTTTGATTCGCCTGTGAATTGGCGTCGT
This sequence comes from Verrucomicrobiota bacterium, assembly GCA_039933075.1. Taxonomy (GTDB): domain Bacteria; phylum Verrucomicrobiota; class Verrucomicrobiia; order Limisphaerales; family JACPZS01; genus JBDTOW01. The sequence continues at coordinate 2,466 of JBDTOW010000168.1, forward strand.
CCTTCTCTTGATCTTGCGGCTTGGAATCGTCCTTCTGATTTTGGTTCGACTTGGATTTTTGTTGCTGTTTCTTAAGTTCCTCAAGTCTCTTCTTAACGAATTCGAGATTGTGTTTGGCGTCGGCGTCTTTGGCACTCAATTTGACGGCGCTCGAGAATCCTTTCACCGACTGCTCCCATGCCTCGATCTTTTTGTCGGGCTCAGCGAGCTGCTCGCCTTGTTGGTAAAAGGTATCGCCGAGGTTGTAGTAGGCCTGCTGCTGTAGATTCAGATCGGTGGCTTGGAGAGCGGCTCCGAAGTTCTTTGTCGCACTCTCAAACTCTTTGGCTTTGTAGGCCGCCGCGCCGGCGTTGAAATGGAGTCGTTGATCGTCCGGCTTGCGCTCCAGCAAACGCTGATACTCCTGGAGCGCTTCATCATATTTTCCGTTTTGGTATTTCTTCAGCGCAGTTGATGGCGATCCGATCAATGTTGCCGGTAAAGCAACCGCGACCAGCAATGCCACCGCCTTGCGCAACTCAGCGTTCGGAGCAGCCAAAATTGGTTCGCTCCGGCCAACACGCCGCCGGTCTGGCACAAACGATTCGACGATGAGAAGCAGGATCGCCAGTCCGAGCGGCCACTGAAACCGCTCGTGAAAATGTTTGAGACGCCGGGAGGCAATGTCCGATTTGGGCAATGGCGCCAGCCCTTGCTTGTACAGCGCCTCGATGACGCTGGCTCCGCGAAGTGGAAGATAAAAACCATTCGCTGCTTCCGCGATCTCCCGCAACAACGTTTCATTCAGCCGCGATTTGACGACGTTGCCGCTATCGTCCTTTACGTACGAGGTCGTCCCTTTCTCGTCCTTCACGCGGAGGAGTTCGCCTTCCGCGGTGCCAACGCCAACGGTGAAAATCCGGAGGCCTGCCTTGGCCGCTTTCTTGGCGGCAGCAACGGCGCCCTCCTCATGATCCTCACCGTCGGTAAAAATCACGAGCACTTTGACATTGTCGGCTTCGTCCCTGGCAGTCGCGAGCGCGGCGTCGATGGCCTCTGTCAACGCGGTGCCGCCCTGGGGAATCACGCCGACGTCGAGGGCGGCGATACTTTGACGAAACGCCTCGTCGTCGATCGTCAGGGGGCACTGAAGAAAGGCAGTGCCAGCGAAACCGATGAGGCCCAGGCGATCGCTCTTGGCCGCTTTCATGAGGTCCAGTGCCGCCAGTTTCGCGCGGGTAAGCCGATTCGGTGGAATGTCCTCGGCGAGCATGCTGCGCGAGGTGTCAATCGCGACCAGGATATCGAGCCCGCGTTGCCGGGCCTCTTCCCAGGCAAAACCCCACTGAGGTTGCGCCAGAGCCACAAAAATCAACGCCACGGCCGTGACCAGCAGAAAGCTGCGAATTTTTTGGCGCACCGGCGAGACCCCGACGGTCAGGTTGGCCAGCAATCGCGACTGGACAAACCGGGCGATCAAACTTTGCTTCTTTTGCCAGGCCCACCACAGGAAAACCGTCAACAGCGGGATCGTGATCAACAAAAGCCAAAGCATCTGCGGGTTGGCGAACATCATGGCAACTTTCTCCACACCGTGTGGCTCAAAATAATTTCCAGCAACAGGATCACCAGGCCCGGCAGGGCCACCCACATGAACAACTCGCGATACTGTTGATACTTCTTCACTTCGACCTCGGTCTTTTCCAGGCGATCGATCTCGTCGTAAATTGTCCGCAACGTGTCGGTCTTATCGGCGCGAAAATATTTCCCGCCGGTCTTGTTCGCGATTTGCCGCAAGGTTTCCTCATCGATGTCGACCTGGATCTGGACATACCGTTTGCGGTTGAAGGCATCGGTCTGCGGCATGGGCGCGGTGCCACGGGTCCCGACGCCGATCGTGTAGACCTTGACGCCGAGCGTTTGCGCTGCTTCCGCCGCGGTCAGCGGCGGCACTTTACCGGCGTTATTCTGTCCGTCCGTCATCAGTATGACGATCTTACTTTTAGACTTCAATTCGCGCAAACGATTCAAAGCGGCGGAAAGCGCGGAACCAATCGCGGTGCCGTCCTCGATCGAGCCGAGCTTCAGGCGTTCCAGATTTTGCAAAAGAAAATCGTGATCGAGAGTCAAGGGCGCCGCGATATACGCGCGGCCGGCGAACGCCACCAGGCCAATCCGATCGCTGAGCCGTTTGCCAATGAATTGCTCCAACACATCCTTGGCAACTGCCAACCGGTTGGCGCGTTGGCCGCGCAGTTCAAAATCCTCGGACGCCATGCTGCCCGAGAGATCCAGCGCCACCACGATGTCGATCCCGCTGGCTTTGATCTTGGCCTCGCCTTCGCCCATTTGCGGGCGCGCCATGGCGACCATCAGCAAGGCGAGCGAAAACCATCGCAATTTTGCCAAAATGCTCCCGGCGCGGGATCGGTTGAGCGTCGTGATGCCCTTGACCAATTGCACCGAGGAATAGAGGAAGGCCGATTCCTGGCCGCGCCTGCCTTTGAGCCAGGCCAGGACCGGCAGCAACAGCAGAAACAACAGGATATATGGATGGGCAAAGGTCACACTATTTCGAAACCGAAACGGAATCTGACTTCGCCTGATCCGGACCCTCCCCGTGGGCGCCCGGGGCAAGAGGTGCCGGTGGTTCGGTCTCGTTAACCAGGCGCTCGGCGCAGTGATGAAGTTCCTGCAGCTCTGATTGCACCGGTTCGAAACGGGCGAACTTCACCAGGTCGCAGCGAGCCAGGAAATCGCCCAACGTTTCCTTTTGCGATGGCAGCAGTGCCGTGCTGGATTGCAGCTCGAACAAAAATTCCTCCGTCGTTCGCTCCGGCGCGCGCAGCTCGAAACGTTCTTCGAGATAAGTGCGAATCGTGTCGGAAACCAGGGTGCAAAAGGGCTTGGGTTGATCGATGAAGGCCAGCGCGTCGCGCAACTTTTTCCGGGCGCGTTCGTCGGGCGGAATGATTTTTTCTCCGGTCAGTTTTTGGGCGCGCGTCTTCCGCCAATAACGCCACGCCCAGAAGAGCAGGACGCCGAGGGCCAGCAGCCCGATCGTCCACCAAACCCAGGCCCAGGTATTCGGGATCTCGACCGGCGCCTTGATATCGCGCAGTCCTTCGGTGGGCGAGACTGGCGATGGCGGCGGAACAACAAGCGCGGCGGAGTTAGTCTTCATCCGTGACGCCGCCGCTTCTCGCGGGTTTCGAAGAACCGCCCCAATGCCGCGGCGTAAGGCTGATCGGTTCGAAGTTGGATTGAATCGATGCCCGCCGAGCGAAACAGCCGAAGCAGCTCCGCTTGAGCTTTCACCTGTCGTTCGGCGAAGGCTTTCAATCGGCGAAGATCGCCCGTGTTGATCTCGACGACTTCCCCAGTCTCGGCATCCTTCAATACGAGCCTGCCAAGCGCCGGCAGTTCCAACTCAAACCGATCGGCGATCTGCACCGCGACGACGTCGTGACGCCGATTCGCCTGGCGCAGCGACGTGAGCGATGTCTGGCCCAGCGTTTCGGAAAGAACGGCGCGCCGGCGCAAGTGAGCGGCGATCTCGGAGCGAGTCGGGGCGGTCTGCCCGAGAAAATCGGAAAGAATCGCAACAATGGCGCGATGATTGGTTACGCGAATGAGAAATTCCAGAGCGGCATTCAAGTCGGTCCCGCGTCGTTGCGGTTCGCAAAAGAGAATTTCGCGAATGACCCGAAGGACGTGACGGCGGCCTTTGCGCGGCGGGATGAATTTTTCCACGATGTCAGTGAAGAGGATCAAACCGACTTTGTCGTTGTTGCGAATTGCGGAGAAGGCGAGGACCGAGGCAATCTCCGCCGCGAGTTCGCGCTTGGATTGTTCACCGGAACCAAACAATCCCGAACCGCTCAGATCGACCAGCAACATGACGGTGAGTTCGCGTTCCTCGACGAACTTCTTGATGAACGGATGATTCATCCGCGCGGTCACGTTCCAATCAATCGACCGCACCTCATCGCCGGGTTGATACTCGCGGACCTCATCAAAGTTCATCCCCTGCCCTTTGAAGACGCTGTGGTACTGGCCGGCCAGCGTTTCGGTGACCAGGCGGCTTGTGCGAAGTTCAATCTGCCGGATTTTTTTGAGGATTTCGCGGGGGATCATGGAGAGTGCGAATGGTGAAGTGCGAGGGTCCGAGGAGCGAGATTATAGGTGAGGAATGGGATAGTATTCCAAGTCCTTCTCGAATTGCTCCTTCGAACGAGACTTCCAAGCCGTCCGAGTCGCTTCAGACGAATGCTTATCGTCCCACGTTCCGAATTGCCAACCGAGAATTGTTTGAAACGTGAGGCTCAACATTCGGCATGTTTTTTTTAAGGGAACTTTTGCGGCATCATGATTCATCAAAAATCTTCAGACTAATGTTTTCGCTCGTTTTCTCCTCGGTTCTGTTTTCCCAGCCGTCAAAGCCGGTTTCTGAAAGATTGGTTGCAGATCGAACAAGTGGCAGGCTTCAATACCGTCGTCGAGGTCCTCCCAGTAAATTGCGTAGCCGCCCGGTTCAATGGACCAGTTGGCGCGCTGTTTCGGCGTGGCTTTGGCCAGCCAACGCAGCCAGTCGACCTGGTCGATTCGCAAGCTGACTTCGCGTCCGTCGCTCAACGAGACGCGCAAGACCTTGCCAGTGAATCGAACTTGTTTCGCCGCGACTCGGTCAATCGAGTTATTGGTCAAAGTATTCATGCCATGCTTCCAAAAGTCGGCTTTGATTGGCCCGCGTCAGCTTCAACACGCGATTCAAGTCTGCCCGATTGTAGCCATGATTGGACTCGATTTCCAGCGGGTCCAACCAGATTTTTGCCACATTGTCGCCATGGATCCGCGCGGTGACTTGGATGAGTTTCATAAATCTATCTCGGGCGCGGCGTCAGCCGTAGGACAGTGCGTCCCGCCTGTCTTCCGGAAACGCCACGCAGAGACAGGCGCGAC
>JBDTOW010000169.1:0-7390 GCA_039933075.1 Verrucomicrobiota bacterium
TCAAGGGTCTTTTGGCTCCGGGAGGCGGCAGAGCTTTGCTAATCGAAGTGATGGAGGCATTGGGCTGGAAGGTGGATTACTATTTGCCTCACCGATTGGAGGAAGGTTATGGCTTGAGTCAGGAAGGCGTCGAGAATTGTCTGGTGAAGTTCAATACCACCCTGTTGCTCGCGGTCGATTGCGGGTCGACCGCCATCACCACGGTCGAGTGGCTTCGGCAGCACGGCGTCGATGTGTTGGTGCTGGACCATCACCAGGTTTCTGTTCCGCAACCGAACGCAACCGCCCTGGTAAATCCTCAACTTGAAAGCACAAAACGCATTAGGTTTCGTGAACTGTGCTCGGTGGGCCTGGCGTTCAAACTCGCCCATGCGCTGGTGAAGCGCTTACGCCACCTTGGGTTGAATGTTGCCCGCGATTTGGATCTGCGTCCGCTGCTCGATCTGGTGGCGTTAGGGACCATCGCTGATCTCGTGCCTTTGACGGGAGAAAATCGAATTCTTGTTAGCGCAGGGCTCCAACGCTTAAACACGACGCAGCGACCCGGTCTGCTGGCGCTCAAAGCGGTTGCAGGCATTGAAGATTCTGTCGGGATATATGAGGTTGGCTTTCAATTGGCTCCTCGACTGAATGCGGCGGGACGCCTGGAAAATGCGACTGCGGCGCTCCGTCTTCTGCTGGCCAGCGATCGGGTCGAAGCGGAGACGATCGCGACTGAATTGGATTATCAGAATCGCGAGCGCCAAAAGATCGAGCGCTCGATCGTCGAGGAAGTGATCGGAGGAATTCGAAAGCGATTCGATCCGAAAACGGATTTCGCGATCGTCGAGGGCCGCTTATTGTGGCACATCGGAGTCGTCGGCATTGTCGCTTCCCGCGTCTTGCGTGAGTTTTACCGCCCGACGATAATTATCGGCGGCGTCGGAATGGAATGGCGCGGCTCGGGCAGGAGCATCGAGGGTTTCGATCTGGCCGCGGCTTTGCGCGAGTGCCAGGATCTCCTGGTGCGTCACGGTGGCCACCCAATGGCCGCCGGCCTGTCGATCGCGCCGGAAAACATCGATCCGCTTCGCGCGCGGCTCAATGAACTGGTCCGGCGGACGCTCAACTCGGAAGCGTTGCAGCCGACCTTGCGTCTCGACGCTGAAGTCTCGCTGGCCCAACTTTCGCTCGAACAACTGTGGGACTTGAACCGGCTCAGACCAACGGGGCAGGGGAATCCCGCCGTACAACTTGTCGCGCGACAGGTCTCGCATCAACGGCCGCCCGAGCGGGTCGGCAAAGATAGGCAGCACGCCAAATTCCGCGTGACGGACGGTGCGGCTACGATCGAAACTGTCTGGTGGGGAGCTAAGGAAGCAGTCTTTCCCACCGGTGGTTTTGATTTGGCATTCGAGCCACAGATCAACGAGTTCAATGGCCGGCGGTCAGTCCAGTTGAAACTCCTGGATTGGCGTTCCTGAACCGATAAATGCGAGCTGCGGTTGGGTGAAACGAATTTGTTTGAAATGCATTTAATGCCCGGAACTGTTGCTTCGAAGACCGGCATATGACCTCTGCGATCATCGTGGCTGCCGGCAAGGGAACGCGTATGGGAGCCAATGTGGATAAGTTGTTCTTGGAAGTCGCCGGGCGGCCCGTCATTGCCCATACCTGGCAACGATTCGAGAGTGCCGCGTGCATTGACGAAATCGTTCTGGTTGTTCGTGACGGAATGCAGGACGCCTTCGGCGATTTGGCGCGGCGATTTGGTTATCAAAAGAAGTTTTGTTTGGTTGCCGGCGGCAAGGAACGGCAGAACTCAGTATGGAACGGTTTGCAATGCCTCGCGGCGGACGCGGAGATTGTGGCGATCCAGGATGGCGCCCGCCCGTGCACCTCCGAAGCGATTATTACGGACACAGTTCGAGCTGCCAGGGAGGGAGGCGCTGCCGTCGCTTCGCAACGAGTGACCGATACGATCAAGGAAGCCGACGAGGCGGGGTTCATCCGGCATAATGTCGATCGCAGCCGGCTTTGGTCCGTACAAACCCCGCAGAGCTTTCGGGTCCAAGTGATCCGCCATGCCCTCGAAGTGGCCCGCCAGAGAGGGTTGATGCTGACTGATGACACAGCCGCTTGCGAACTTACCGGGCAGTTCGTCAAACTGATCGAGAGCGCTTACCCAAATCCTAAGGTGACTACGCCGTCCGATCTGCCGTACATCGAACTTCTGCTGATGACGAATGACCATTGAGAGCCTCCAACCGTATCCGTGCGCGCATCGGGACCATGAACCTATTTCCCTCGGTAGGGCGAGACTCCGTCGAGCGATCTCTCCTTGGGGCGTGCGTTGTTCAGGAGGCGGCGACGGGGAGGTCTTCGGTGTTCGCGAGTTGAAGGCTTCCCGCAATCACGCGTTTGGTTGGTCGGGAATCACCAGGTTCGATCAGGGCTCGACGGAGTCTCGCCCTACCGAGGGGTTCATGGAGAAAACCGCCGGGATATCAAGAAAGGTGACCTTGCAAACCGGCAGACGGTAAATTACTATCTGCGAAAGGTGAGTATGAAAAAACGTTTTGTCTATGGTTTGCTTCTGGTTGGGCTCGGACTGAATCTTTTTGTCGGCGCCCAGATATACCTCTACTCAGCTCACGCGGCGGATAAAGAAGAGCCCTACGACAGCATCAAGCTGTTCACGCGCGTGCTCGAAATGGTTCGCAAGGACTATGTGGATGGTGAAAATCTCTCCTATCAGGATCTCGTTTACGCCGCTTTGAAGGGGATGCTCAGCACTCTTGATCCCCACAGCGAGTTCATGGAACCCCCAAAATTTGACGAGTTGAAGAAAGATACTGAAGGCCAATACGGTGGCGTCGGAATCGTGATTACGGTCAAGGACAACTATCTGACTGTGGTTGCGCCGATGGAAGATACTCCCGGATTTCGCGCGGGGATTCTTTCTGGAGACAGGATCATCAAGATCGATGGCAAGACCACCGAGAAACTAAGCATGCCCGATGGTGTGAAGCGCCTTCGCGGTGAGCCTGGCACTCAGGTCAAGATTTCCGTCTATCGTCCTTCGACGAATCAGGTCAAGGAGTTTGAACTCACCCGCACGTTCATCAAAATGGACACGGTGAAGGACATCAACGGCAAACGGGAGTTTCCGCTCAGTGCCAACCGCGTGGGATATGTTCGAATGTCCGGTTTCGGCGAAAAGACGGCTGACGACCTGGAAAAGGCACTGAAAGACCTGGAAGCCCGCGGGATGGAGTCACTCATTATCGATCTTCGTGACAACCCCGGCGGGCTGCTCGACCAGGCGATCAAAGTTTGCGAGAAGTTTTTGCCGCGCGGGCAGTTGGTCGTTTCCACCGAGGGCAGGCTAAGTTCCCAGAAATCTGAATACAAGGCCAGCGGCCGCGACCATCATCCAAACCTTCCGATCGTAATCATCGTCAACGGTGGGAGCGCCAGCGCGTCGGAAATTGTCGCCGGGTGCTTGCAAGATGTGAAGCGCTCGATAGTTCTAGGTGAGCAAACTTTCGGCAAAGGCTCGGTTCAAAGCATCCTGCCGATGCAGGACGGATCGGCCCTCCGCTTGACAACTGCCAAGTATTATACGCCTAGCCATAAGGTGATTCACGAAAAGGGAATTACTCCTGACATCATTGTGCCAATGACAACGGACGAGGAACATGACCTTCTGCTCAAACGAGCACCGGGCGGCATCGAATCGCTGGAGGAAAAAGACCAGGAGCGAGTCCGCAATGCTCGTGACGTGCAACTCGAGCGGGCGATGGATCTGCTCAAAGGGATTTCACTTTACAGCAAACGCGCGGCTGCCGGCGAAAAAGTTGCGCACAAAACCCTCGAGAAAGTTGCCGTCAGGTAATCGTTAGATTTCCTGCCGCGCCTGGCTTCGATTCGATCGGAGGCCGACCCTGTGCTAGACACCACTGCCGTTGAGTTAAGGAATTCGCCGACACCGAATCTTCTCCCTCTCTCCGCGAGTAACGAGCGGGGAGAGGGGAATTTTCAACAAAAGCGCTCCTCCTCTCCCCGACCCTCTCCTCCATCCGATGGAAGAGAGGGAGGAGTCGCCACGTTCTCCACCCTGTCTTTTCTTAATTTGACAGCGATTCCTGACACCGCGGCTACCTGAACCATCGCATGTTAATCCTCGCCATCGAGAGTTCCTGTGACGAAACCTGCGCCGCTATTACTGAAAATGGCAGAGTGCTCTCAAACGTAGTTTCGTCGCAGACACAACTTCACGCCGAGTACGGCGGCATCGTGCCAGAGCTTGCGACGAGAGAACACCTGAGAAACCTGATGCCGATCGTCAGAACGGCTTTGCGCGAAGCCCGCGTCGTGCCTGACCAACTCGAGGCCGTAGCTTCGACTCGAGGGCCCGGCTTGCCCAACGCGCTGATGATCGGATTTAAGGCAGCTCAAACATTGGCGTTTGTGCTCCGGAAACCATTCGTTGGCATCAACCATCACGAAGCGCATCTTTATTCGCCCTGGATTGCGGGCGAACCGCCAATCGCCGAATTTGCTTCATTTCAGCCGAATGTTTCTCTAGTCGTCAGTGGCGGACACACGATGTTGGTGCATGTGGAATCTGTTCTGCGGCACCGGTTGCTCGGGTCGACGATGGATGATGCCGCCGGTGAATGCTTTGACAAAGTGGCGAAGCTAATTGGGCTGCCGTATCCGGGGGGACCGGAGATTGATCAACTGGCGGCGCAGGGGAACAATAAGGCTCACTCATTTCCACGCCCAATGCTGCACGAACCGAACGATGACTTCAGTTTCAGCGGTCTGAAAACTTCAGTGCGCTATTTCCTTCGCGATCATCCCGAGGTGTTGAGCGATGGGCAAGAGTTGCGCGACCTTTGCGCGAGTGTGCAGGCCGCCATTGTGGAAGTGCTCGTGGCCAAAACCATTCGTGCCGCGAAGCGAATTGGCGTTGGCTGCGTGACAGCGTCTGGCGGGGTGACCTGCAATCGGGCGCTACGCCAGGAATTGACCTCCGCCTGCAAACGCGAATCGATTGACGGGAGGTTAGCCGAGCGCAGCCTCTGCACGGACAATGCCGCGATGGTAGGAATTCTGGCGGAGAGAAAACTCTCGAACGGTCTGCTTCCAACTCCGATCGACGCAGATATTACATCCAGTTGGAGTTTGGCCTGAAGGAGGCGAATCTATCGCTGCTGGTGCTCTCCGCGATTAGAAAGTTGGCCCGAGGATCCAGGGCGCGAACTCTTCGTCACCGATTCCGGCTAGTTCGCTCTTGGTTTTGTCGCCGCTGGCCACGGCAATGATCTTCTCGAAGATGCGCATGCCGACCTGTTCAACGGTTTCGGTTCCGTCCATGATTGTCCCCGCGTTTATGTCCATGTCTTCGGTCATCCAATCGTAAAGCGTCGTGTTGGTGGCCACCTTGATGCAGGGGGAAGGTTTGCAACCGTAAACACTGCCGCGGCCGGTAGTGAACACGCCGATATTGCATCCACCGGTGACCAATCCGGTCATGCTGACCGGATCGTAACCCGGCGTGTCCATGAAACAGAAACCAGAGCTTGTAATCGGTTCGGCGTATTCGTAGACCGCCGCCAGCGGGGACTGCCCGCCCTTTGCCACGGCGCCGAGGCTCTTCTCGTAAATCGTCGTTAGTCCGCCTTCCTTATTTCCATAGGTTGGATTGTTATCGATGGTGGCGTTGAATTGGCGAACGTAATTCTCCCACCAGTGAATGAACGAAATCAATTTCTCGCCGACTTCGCGGGTGACCGCCCGGCGAGTGAGCAGATGCTCGGCTCCATAGATCTCCGGAGTTTCGGCCAGCACCGAGGTGCCGCCGTAGCGGACAAGTTCGTCCGATGCCACACCCAACGCCGGATTGGCAGTGATGCCGCTGTTGCCATCGGAGCCACCGCAATTTTCTGCAAGAATCAATTTGCTGATTGGTTGGGGCGTGCGACGTAAGTCATTCGCGGACGGTAGAAGCTTTGCCACAGCGGCGGCGGCAGTCTCGACTGTTTTCCGAACACCTCCGGCGGTCTGAATGTTGAGAAAGGTCGGGCGTGCCTCTCCGGGCAACGTTTGGTTCAGTTTGTAGTCTTTGACAATGAATTGGACCTGGTTGACCTCGCAGCCCAGACCGATCATGACATATCCGCTGATGTTTGGATGCCGCGCAAGTCCAGCCAGGACGCGCTGCAACAATTTGTGCGGTTCACCGGGCTGGAGGCTGCATCCACTCTTGTGCGTGAACGCGATCACGCCGTCGACATTCGGAAAGTCGCGCTTGAAGTCCGGTCCTTTGAAGCGGTCGGCAACATAATGAGAAACGGACGCGGAACAATTCACGCTCGAGATGACAGCGATGTAATTCCGCGTTCCCACGTGGCCGCCCGGCCTGGTATAGCCATCGAAGAAGCGCATCTGCTCGGGTGGATAGTAGGCCACCGGCCGGGCATCGACGCAAAATTCGTATTCGCGATTGAAATCCTTCATCACCAGGTTGTGCGTGTGTACATGATCCCCCGCGACGATGTCTCCCTTGGCAAAGCCGATGATCTGGCCGTACCTCCGCAATGGACCGCCATCCGGTATTGCCGTGACGGCAATTTTGTGGCCGGCGGGAATGTCGCGCCGGGTGGAAATCTGGAACGCGTCGCTTACGAGTTCGACGCCCGCCTTAATCGGCCGCTTGATGATGGCCACGTCATCGGTTTCCCGAAGACGCAGCGCGAAGTCTTCAAATCTTACTTTGGTCATGGCTGGATGCAGTTCGACCGACTGAGATAAAAGCGAGCTAATCCTATCCGGTCGTGCAGCGTTGCCCATCAAAAAAACACCTATCCAGCAATTCACAAGACGACATAACGCGCCTGGCAGCGATTCAGCTCGCGGCAGAGTTCGCGGAGGTCGGTAAGAGTGGGTTCGCGGGATTCGAGTTCTGGGGAACCCGCGTGATCATTTTCATCAGCCATGCGTCGGCTTCCTGGTGACTTGCAAAGCGATAGACCCCGCGCGGAACAAACGGCGTGTGGAATGCCTTTTGCCAGGCTCGTGCATCCGCTGGCGTGTATTGGCCTGTTTGCATCAGGCCTGCGTGCGGGCGCCGACGTCCAACAGTTTTGCCTATCGATTCGTCGAGATTGAAGAGCGGCGTCATTTCCCCGCCAACCTACCAGCGGCAAGGTGCCGCGACAAGCGCCAGCAGTATTCCACGGCAAGGACTGTCAACAGTGAACTGGCACTTGCACGACTTGCCACCGCCGGTCAATTCCTAAATTCGGGACCGAGCCCTGCTACGACCCCTTCATCAGGTGACTCTACTGGCCACTTGATACCTGAACCTGGTAGAAACGCCCTGGCAGGTGAACCGAGTCTG
>JBDTOW010000170.1:0-7374 GCA_039933075.1 Verrucomicrobiota bacterium
CCTGTCCGTTCTGTTGGTTGCCATGTCTGGTATGTACAGTTTTGGTCGTCATAAATCGCATTCGCTGGCCGGGAGGGAATCTTTCAAAGAAAAGGAGAAATTTTTTAAAGGGATGGGGAATGGGTAGGGCGCACTGGTGTTGAATTAAGGAAATCGCGTCTGAAACGTAACCGGTCTTCTCCCTCTCTTCCGACAAAGGAGGAGGCGAGGGTCGGGGAGAGGAGCTTGGTTTTATTGGATTTCCACTCTCCCCAACCCTCTCCCCGCTCGTTCCTCGTGGGGCGAGGGAGTGCAAACGTAAAACGCCTTCGAGCCTTAATTCAACAGCCGTGAGGGTAGGGCGCGTCACTTAAACTAGCGGGCATCAGCGGTTCCTCTTTCCTCCCAATCCAAGCCCAACTCGCGAAGCTGTGCGCGAACTTCCACCAGGTCCCACACTTGCACGCGGCGCAAATCCACGCTCACAGCCAAATGGCGGCCATCCGGACTGATGGCCAGGGGAATGGTATTGGGGGGCAGCGGGAGGAGCGACTCCGCGGTGCGCGCGTCGTGAAGGCCAGCGGTGCGCCAATCCGTGGAGAGCCAGAATGTTTTGGCGTCGGGCGAGTAGAGGAGGCTCGTGAAGTTAGTCAGGTGGCGCGTGCGTTGCCAGCTTGTGGTGCTCCAGAATTCGACTCCGCCCCGGCTGCAAACAGCGACCTCATCGCCGCGAGGGGAGAATTCGAAGCTGCTGATGCTTGCTTCATTGGTGAGTTTAGCCACACGTTCCAGGCCCGGCAACCGATAGACGTAAAAATCCGGCGTGAACGAACCGTACATCCCCAACCAGCGTCCGTCCGGCGAGGCGCCATTCAACCCGTCGGCGGTAGGTTTCCAGGTGCCTTGCTCGATTGCGAGTTGATCGAACCGGGCCAGTTTCGAACCTTGGGTGCTGGTGAACACAACGGCGTTGGACACGAGGCAGAGAGACACGAATCCTTCCGGCTTGGACATGGCCATCCGCTCAAGTGCTGGTGCTGCGCCATTCGTACCTCCATGCACTCGCCAGCGAAAACACTCCTCGGGGCGGTTGGCGAAAAGCTCACCGTTTGGAGCAAAACTGACAGACGCACTCGCAGTGTCGTTCGCGATTACACCGGGCCCCTCCCTGGTCAGATCCCACACGACAACGCGTTCTCCTCCGCATCCCGCCAGCCAGCGACCATCCGCCGAGAACGCGGCGTAATTGTTAGCCCCGCCCAGGTCTTCGGCAAATTCCCGACAGAGACCAGGCCGTTCAAAGTCATGCAATTGCAGACGCATGTTCGGCCAGACCAAAACTGCGCATTGGCTCCCATCGGTGCGGAATTGGACGTGATAGCTCTCCAGACCAACCGCGAAGGCGCGTCGCATCGCCTTCACATCCCAGCAAATCAGCTCGCGATCCCAGCCGCCGCTCAACAAGTATTTCCCGTCTGGACTGAACACCGCTATGACCGCCGCCGATTTGTGGCGGCCCAGCACGCGCGTATCGCCCGTCTGCACATCCATCCAGTGGATCGTGCCGCCAAAATCGGGCACCACGATCCAGCGCCCGCTCGGATGCCAGTCGAGGACACGCACTCGATTGGCAAAGACATGCTTCGCGCGCGTCGTCCCGTCCGAGGCGTTATGGATCGCGGCCATCCACTCCTGGCCGATCGGGAACAGCGCGCCAAAGTATTCGCCGTTCGGTGCGAACTTCAGGGCCACGGGCTTTCCTTCCAATCGATGATGTGTGAGTTCCTGGCCGTTTTCCAGATTCCAGAACACCGCGGTGGCATCGCGGCCGATCAGGATTTGGGGCAAGTGAGGATGAAATGACACCACGCCCGACGGCGAAGCGGGCACGAGCAGCACTTGCTTCGCGACCGCCACTTCCCAAACTTCCACGTCCCATTCCCGATCGTCCGGATCACGACGACGACCGACAGCGAAAAAGCGTCCGTCTTGACTCCACAGTCCGAGATGGGCCGGGAGATTGGTGCTCGCCGGCAGCGTCACCAGGAGCTGCTGATCGGTCATGGAACGAATTTCAACCGGGCCCGTGCCGTGACAGAGCGCGATCCGTTCGAACGCCGGGTCGAGGTTCGCGAGCGTCGTATCTGGTGTGGTCGGCCATTCCCGCTCAAATCGCAGGTCAGGCAGCGCGAGCGCTGCGACAGCCACGCCCCGCAGCGCGGCGGAGTTGCTGATCGCGCCCGCCCGGCGCACGGCATCCAAGGCGCGGACGCGTTGGCCGAGGTCGGCGGTCAGGACCAGGGCGCGAGCTTGCTCCAGCAGCGCCGTGTAGAGTTGCTGTTGCGACTCGTGTTCCGCGGCTTCGGCGCGTTGGCGCAAAGCTGTTTCGCGCGCAGCCAGAGCCTTGGAATGATGCTGCTGTTCACCTTGAAACCAGACCACCGCCATCGCCACCAGGACAATGATCGCTGCGGCAATCGTGATCCGCGTGGCTTGACGGACCCGACGTTCCATCCCGTAGGCGCGGCGCACCGAGCGACCCGCGAGGATCAGGTTCAAATCGCCGGCAAGTTCCGCAGCGTTCGCATGGCGGTGCTTGGGATCAGCAGCGCAAACGCGAGCGAGCACTTCGTTCAGTTCGAGCATCGCTTCGCGTTCGGGCTGTGTCCACTGGTCGAGATCGCCGGGTAACCTCGGGAACTCGCAGCGGTCCTTGCCGGTAGCCGCCTCGTAGAGAAGACGACCCAAACTGAACAGATCGGCTTGTTCGCTGCCTGGGCCCTCCGGCGGGATGAACCCTTCCGTGCCGACGAAGGAGCGCGCTTCGCTCACGCTGACTACCAGACCGATGTCCGCCAGTTTGGCATGGCCATCGACGAAGATGACGTTCGACGGTTTGACGTCACGATGCACCAAACCGTGGCGATGCAGATGACCAAGGGAATTCGCGAGTTGCACGCCGAGAGCCACCGAATCAGTCACCGGCATTCGTCCGTGTGCGCGGAGATCCGCGGCGAGCGTGCGGGGGACATAAAGGTTCAATCTTTCGGGTTCCGAGTTCAAAGTTGTTGCTGGCTTGTCGGGCTTCGCTGTGCTCGCAGATAAACCTTGAACTTTGAGCTTTGAACTTTGAACCGGCGGCCTCGCCGCGTCCGCCAGTTCCATCACGTAAAAGAAGCATCCTGCAGAGTCATCGCGCCCGACATGAAGAACGTTCACGACGCCGGGATGCGAGCGTGAGATCGGCTCGAACTGCACGATCCCGCGGAACTCGCGTTCGTAAGGCCGCTCACTGGAAAAGCGGCTTCGCCAGACGACCTTCACGGCGCGCATAGCTCCGGTAACACTTCGGGCCAGCCAGACCTCGCCGTAATTGCCTACCGCGATGCGGCTGAGGATTTCGTGATCGGCGATTGGCGGAGGCGGGCCAGGAGCGCGAAGTTCGGTTTGGTTCGACCCGGAAGAGTCGAGTTGATTCCCGATCCGCGCAGCGAGAGCATCGGGGTTCATGGGCACTTAGACCGCTTGTCGTTGATTTGGCGCGCCGCGCGTTTGATCGCCTGGGAAACGCGGTGTTTGGCCAGATAGACTTGCGCCAGGTTCAGCCCAAGCGTCGCCGCGACCTTGGCAGCGGGCCATTCTTTGAGCACGCAGTAATCGAAAACTTGAAAGTGCTTGGGATTGACCTCGCTCTGGACGCGGGCCAATGCCGCCTCAAAGACAGTTCGCTCCCATTCTTCGTCCCACGCCGCATCAATCCCGTGAGTGCTCGGCGCGCTGATGGCGGCGGCGTGTATTTCATCCTCGTCGAGCGAGTCCGGTGAAACACCAGCGTTCGGCGGTTGCCGGTAGGTTCGGCGCAGGTGATCAATGATCCGACGCCGGACAATCCGAAGAAGCCATTGCTTGAACGAGCCTCGCAAGGGATCGTACCGGAACTCCGGCATCTCTCGCGCCACGCCAATGACAGTTTCCTGGACGACATCCTGCGCGACCGCGTCATCCAGCCCGGACCTTCGTGCCACGTTGTAGAGCAGGCGCCAGTACAGATCGAAGAAGGTCCGCCAGCTCTCCAGATCGTCCAGGTTACGCAGCCGGCTCAGCAACGTTCGCCGTGTCCGGAGAGAAGTTTCGTTTGCCAGGCTCATGGCCACATTATGTCCATTCCCATCTGTATTCGTGGAACCTGGCCAAATCTTTCAAAGGCATCAGTGAACACAAGCTGCCCTATGCCCTTGATCGTTTGTGTCTCGTCGAAGTCAAATTCCGTGATATTCAGTTGCTGAGCTGCTATCCGTTGTGGTTCGCCCTCAATGGTACGATCCGGATTTCTGCTGGCAAGAGCGATCTGCTGGCGCTGCGAACAAGAGGAAGCTTTGCTGACGGATTGGCCCGGTTCCGCCAGATCGGCGGCCGGGCGCCGGTCCACTGCCGTTGAATTAAGGAATTCGCCGACAGCGGATCTTTTCCCTCTCCCCGTGAGGAACGAGCGGGGAGAGGGTTGGGGAGAGGGGAATCTTCAACAAAACCGCTCCTCCTCTCCCCGGCCCTCTCCTCCATCGGATGGAAGAGAGGGAGAAGTCTCCGCGTTCTGCGCCCTGTCTTTTCTTAATTCAGCGGCAGTGCGGCGCCGGTCTGGCTGGCGAATGGGAGCGTGACGAGCCAATCCATCACGGCGGCACGTTGGCCTTCATTCATTTGGTTTTTGGCAATTTCATTGACGCCCATCATTAGAAAAGCGTCCCTGTTCGATTGGAAGGCGGCTTCCATCGAACCAACCCGCTCAGTTTCGAGCCAAACGCGCGCTGAGGTGTGAAAGAAAAGTCCGAAATCCGAAGGCCGAATGAAATCCGAATTCCGAAAATTAAAGAGGACGCCGGGCGAACGAACTTTTCGGGCTTCGGGCTTCTTTCGGATTTCGGCCTTCGGACTTTGGATTTGGCTTATGAACGACCTTAAATTCGCCCTCCGCCAGTTGCTCAACACCTTCATCATCTTCTAAAACGCTGGCGTAGTTTTGGAGTGTTGAACAAGGAATCGATGGCGGCCTTGAGTCTGCGCGTGTCGGCGCCCCATGTCGACCGTCCGCGCGCGGCCGTCGTAACGCCCCTGCGGGAGGAGCTGGCGGGAAAGACGCAAACGTCGCTGATCGTGCTGCTGGGCGCGGCGGCGGCCGTCTTGCTGATCTCGAGCGTCAATCTGGCGAATTTGCTGATGTCGCGCGGCGCAGCGCGCCGCCGGGAAGTGGCTGTGCGTGCGGCGCTCGGTGCGGGACGCGGTAGATTAGTTTCGCAGTTTCTAGTCGAGAGCCTGGTGCTCGCGGGATGCGGCGCCATCGTCGGACTCGTTCTGGCGATACCGGTCATGCGGTTTCTGGAAACGCTGGTGCCGGAGACCATGGCCGCCGTGCGGCTGACGCTCGACTGGCGCGTGCTGGCGTTTTCAGCGGCGATCGCCATCGCCGCCGGATTGACGTTTGGACTTGTGCCCGCTCTCGGCTGGTCGCGGCTCGCCTTGCAAGAAGGGCTGCGCGACGGCGGCCGCGGCAGTACCGGCGGGCGCAGCCATCGGTTCCAACATTCGCTCATCGTCATCGAGACGGCTCTCGCCGTCGTGCTGTTGACCAGCGGCGGTTTGCTGCTGCAGACGTTTCAACATCTGCGGCAGCTCGATCTTGGTATCCGCCGCGTCAAGCTGCTGACCTTTGTCACGCCACTGTTCCGCTATCGCGACTTCGACCAGCGGGTGGCTTTCGTCAACACGGAGTTGGAAAAGATTCGCGCGATTCCCGGCGTAGTCAGCGCTGGCGCGATTTCGAGGATCCCACTAACGGCAAACGACCAGACGACTCAATACCTCCTCGCGGGCCAATCCGCAAACGAAGCGCGTGGACAGGACGCCCTCTCGCGCGTCGTGAGCCGCGATTACTTCGCCACGGCATCAAAGGTCAATCTGAGCGAGGCTCTGAATGCGGGCGGGCGGGGCAATTCGGATATGAAGATCATGAACATCGACGGGACAATTCTCTGCCTGCCGGCGTCCGATCCCGCGAGGGCTAACGAGAGCCTCGTTTCCGTCGATGTGGCGGATTGCATCTTCAGAGATGCCGGAGCCACACCTCCTTTTCTAGCGGACGCCCACAACATTTGGCTCGCCCCGACGTCCTTTGGCCCCGGTCCGTTCGCCAAACGGAGTTATCGGCTTTCCGTTCGCAATTCGACCGTGAAATCGATGAACTGCCTCCAATACCTCTCGATCTGTTTGACTGACGGACTTTCGGTGACGCTACTGTCGCCCGCGCCCGAATCCCCCAGGGGTAGGCGGCCTATAATCCACGAGTTCGTTGACCGGCTTCCTGGCCGCCCAAGCGATCCCGCGCAGCAGCATCGGCTGGATGGTGCGATCGGCAAAACTGGAATACTGATGTCCCTGCATCCACACAAAAGCGCGTGCCGGTGCCGTGCCCCCGGGAAGCGTGTGTTCGTAGGTCCAGATTTGCGGCACGACCTCGCCCGCGTGCCCCGTCCGGATAGCCGTCGGCGTGCCGGCCATCACGGCGGTCGCGAGGATGTGGATGTTCGGATCCCGCGCCCAGGTCATCGAGTAAAACGCCTCGTCCTGCTTGAGCGTGAAATCCGACATGGCCTGCATAATCGGATGGTCGCGGTCAACAATCGTGTAAGGAACGTCCGCCTCGAGCGTGAAGTTCGTCCCGCCGTGCTTCTTGGCGCCGCCGACCAGCTTTGCGAAATACTCCGGGTCAGGCCCGCAAAGCGCGTCGTGCAAACTCACCAGCCCGCCCCCCCGCCGGACAAACGTTTCCAGGTCGGCCTTTTCCCGGTCCGTCATGTAGCCAGCGTCACCTTTGTAGATCACGACAACATCGGTCCGCTCCAGTTCCGCGGCGGTCGGGGAGTGGAACGAACCGTCCACGACGGCACCGTGCTCAGTCAGAAGCTTGCTCCAATCGGCGAGGAATTGCGGATAGTCGTGCTGGCCGGGCCCGTGCGACTTGAGTCCGGCGCGAATGTAGATTCGCATGCCGTTGGGATTTTGTCCCGGCGGCAAGGGCGCCCCGGCGCGCTCGCTGCTTGGTGCCGGTGTTCCCTGCCGTGCGCTGATCGGTGGTGGCTGCGCGAAAATCTGAGCGATGCCAAGGAAAATGATGGACGCCAAAAGGCACGGACGAATGTTCGAGGGCACGACGGTGAAGCTGGCACTTCGCGCGCGACCATGCAATTCGGATTTTCGATCAATCGTCCAGCAAGCGCATGGCGATGCTTTGGCTTCCAACCGCAAATCTAAAATCGCAAATCGATGAACGACCTCAAATTCGCCTGCCGCCAGTTGCTGAAGAATCCCGGCTTCACCGCCGTGGCCATGCTCACGCTCGCG
>JBDTOW010000171.1:0-7374 GCA_039933075.1 Verrucomicrobiota bacterium
GCCTGTCAGCAACCGGTCATAATACCCCTTACCCCGGCCGAGTCGGCGTCCAGTCAAGTCGAAGCCTACTCCAGGGACGAGGATCAAGTCCAGTTGGTTTAATGGGACCACGGCGCAAGCCTCCGTAGGTTCTCGGATGCCGAATTCTCCTGATTTGGTATCGTTGGCAGGGTTCTCGAGGCGCGCAGCACCATAACATTCTTGTTCTGAGCGATACCGAGGCAGGGCGACGATTTTGCCTTCGGCTATTGCAACCTCCAATAGTGGCCAAACATCAACTTCATCGAATAAAGCAGCGTAGAAAAGGACGCAACGAGCCTGTTTCCAGAGGCTTTGTTCCCTGAGCAATCCACATAGATGGGCGGAACCGGTTGCTCTTTCAACAGGAGAGATGTCTTTGAAACGCTTCCGCAGACGCCGACGAAGCGACGCTTTACTTTCGAGGATGGATTCGTTTTGTCTGATTGTTAACTCCAGCGAACGAGATGACTCGTGCGACCCGGCATCCTCGGACCTTAGATCCTCAGTGTTGGAACTCATTTAGTTATCTATTCTTTGGCAACGGGTCGAAGGGCGCGCCATTTTTCTAATCTCTCCTTGATCTTCTTTTCTGCTCCCTGATCGGTCGCTTCGTAATAGCGTTTGGGCGCTCCGAGGTAATCTTGAGGTACGAAGTGTCCGGGGTAGTCGTGTGCATACTGATAACCCACTCCGTGACCCAGCCGCTTTGCACCGGGGTAATGAGCGTCGCGAAGATGCTCCGGAACCGGCAGGGTGCGCTCCGACCGAACGTCAGCCAAAGCAGCGTCGATCGCAATGATACAAGTGTTGCTCTTTGGCGCGGTCGCCAGGTAAATCGAGGCTTCTGCAATCGGTATTCGCGCTTCGGGCCATCCAACGAATTCAGCAGCTTGATGCGCGGCGTTGGCCAGCACTAGTGCCATGGGATCGGCCAATCCGATATCCTCGGCGGCGCAAATTAGAATTCGGCGGGTGATAAAACGCGGGTCTTCGCCGGCATGAATCATCTTTGCCAACCAATAAAGCGTCGCATCGGGGTCACTTCCCCGCATCGACTTGATAAAGGCCGAAATCGTATCGAAATGTGCGTCACCATCATCGTCATAAACCACGGCCTTGCGCTGGATACTTTGCTCCGCCACTGCGAGATTTATTACAATGGAACCATTGTTGGAAGCTGGTGTGGTCAGTGCGGCGATCTCAAGGGAATTTAAGGCCTTGCGCGCATCACCATCGGCAAGCTTAGCCAGATGGGCCAGAGCCGCTGGCTCGATCTGGAGATTCAATCGGCCAAGCCCGCGCTCTTTGTCGGCGAGAGCGCGCTTCATCAGCTCGATCAATTCCTCCTCACACAGAGGTTTTAGCTCGAAAATCTGGGACCGCGAAACAAGCGGGGAGTTGACAAAGAACAACGGGTTATGGGTGGTGGCTCCAATAAGTCGCACCACTCCATTCTCGACGTCAGGAAGTAGAACGTCCTGCTGGGCTTTGTTGAAGCGATGAATCTCGTCGATGAACAAAATCGTGGATTGACCGGTATTGAGCATCCGATTTGCCGCAGCCGCCAACACGACACGCATCTCCGCCACGTTTGATTCCACTCCGCTCAACCGCTCGAACTTGCACTTGGTGTGGTTGGCGACGATCTGGGCGAGTGACGTCTTCCCTGTCCCCGGAGGACCGTAGAAAATCAGTGATTGAATACGGTCGGCTTCGATGGCGCGCCGCAAAAGTTGACCGGGAGCCAGAATGTGAGATTGTCCGACGAACTCTGCCAGGCTTTGCGGCCGGAGGCGCGCGGCCAAGGGCGCGTGATAGACACCGCGTGGGTTGGCGATTCCAGACGCTGCCATTTCCGTCGCGGACTCGGAAGCAAAGAGATCGTCAAGTGCCATAAGTGCACTTTAACAGGCTTGGGGGCTTTGGAAAAATAAAAAGCTGGACCTTAAGTCGAGAACTGAACGTTGGCGTTAAAAGAAAAAACCCCGCCGTAATGCCGTGTGGTAACGGTTCCTTTGAACTTCCTAGAAACAGGTGGAACCGGTTTTGGAGACGTTCGACTTCCAGTTAAGGCCTGTCGGCGGCCCCCGAAACTAAGGCTCCATTTTTTTATAACTACGGTTCAAGGACTTCGTTTCTAAGCACGAGCATGGGCAGGGTTAAATCAAATTCAAATTTGCTTTCCAAAGAACCGGGCGCGCTTCTTTTTACAATGTTCCGCGCCGCTAATTGAAATTTATCGCCAGGAAGCGGCTTTGCTCAAGTGAAAAAACTACGCAACCAAAAACTTTCTCTCCTCTTCCCACCGCTTGCCCAGAAGCAGGAGTGTCTGGGAGCTGAGAAGCTCTTCCGCCAGCGGGAATACGATACGCTCTTCCTTGTCGAAGTGCCTTCGCGATAACGTGACGGCCTTTAGCAACAGTCGCTTTGCTTCTGTGACACTGCGTGCCGTTTGGATGGTTGCCAGGTTTTCTTCGATTGCTTCGTGCTCTTCATGGAAATTCTCATGGTGAGCCAACTGGCAAAGGCAGGCCTCCAGAGGCTCGATCAGCAATTCATCTTCCATCAATGAATGGACGCGTAGCATGGATTCCAGAAAGGAAGACAAGGCCCGAATCTCGCCCAAGGTCTTCAAGCTGGGCATGGCGCGTTCCAAATAATCGAAAATATTGTGGAAGACGACATGTTCGGCCAGTAACGACTGAGTGATTTTCATAACTCTAGGTCCGTCCGTGAGAGCGATAATGTTCTGGACGGACCATTGTTCGGTTCTTCGCGTTCTTGCCGGTTTTCACTAGACCGTGTTCTGTCTCGTTTACCACAGTGCTTGTTTCCGATTCATCCGAACGCGTTTCATCGGGAAGGACGATCATCGAGCTTTTCAGCAAGCTTCGTCCTTCGAGTGTGCCTGGCACATCGGCGGAAATTCAGCCACACTTTAGTGACACCAGGGCATAAAATCAGCATAACTAAAAATCCTGGGTGCACCAATAATTTTTTTTGGCAAAGCGCATGGCCATAAATGTTCGCGTGTCAGCAAAGAGAACAAATGCCCGCTGGCCAACCGTCGGGTGAATTCCAGGCCGGACAACGAACAAATTGCCGCTATTTTGACATATGTCAGGTGGCGATCGTAACGTCTGAACGGATCGGCCGGCTGAGGGTCTAAGACTCTGCTTGAAAACAGGAGCACGCGATATTCCAAGCCATGACTTTCCTTCCAATCATTGACCGCGAACTACGCCTGGCCGCTCGCCGCACCAACACTTACTGGACGCGCTTTGGGGCCGCGTTCGTGTTCGCCGCGATCTGCCTGGGTATGTTGATCGCCACGCGCCGGTCGCAGTCTCCGGCCGCTCTCGGCAAAATGATGTTCACGGTGTTAACGTGGATTACGTTTGCCTGCTGTCTCATGGCCGGTGTCCGGTTTACGGCCGATTCACTCAGCGAGGAAAAACGCGAAGGCACACTGGGACTCTTGTTTCTGACCAACCTGCGCGGCTACGACGTCGTCCTCGGCAAATTGGTTGTCACCTCGCTGAACTCTCTTTACGCGCTGCTGGCCGTTCTCCCGTTGCTCGGTTTGCCGCTGCTTCTGGGTGGCGTCACGGGAACCGAGTTTTGGCGGATGATCCTGGTTCTCGTCAACACGCTCTTCTTCTCGCTGTCCTTGGGCATTTTGGTCTCCGCCGTCGGCCGCGAGGAGCGACAGGTCACTCTGCAGACCTTGTTCCTTCTGCTGGCGATTACCTGCGCCCCGCCGTCTATTTGGAAAGGCGCGACGACGCTGACGAATCAGCGTTGGTTGGATCTCCTTTTCCTTTTGCCCAGCCCAGCCTACGCCTTCAGCCTCGCCGGCCTGCCCGCCGCATTTCCAAGCTCACGCGATTACGTCCTGTCCATGTGGTCCATCGCTGCGTTGTCGGTGATCTTCCTCAGCCTCGCCGGGCTTCTGTTGCCATGGTCGTTTCGCGAAACCAGCCGGTATGGCCGGGCTCGACCCCGAAGGAGTCGCTGGCTTCAATGGCGATTCGGCGACCAAGCGAGCCACCGGCTTCGTGGCCGCATAGCCCGGACGACCAATCCCTTTCTCTGGATGCTCGCGCGGGATCGCTTGCCCAAACTCTGCGTTTGGCTCCTCGCCGCGTTCACCGTCGCGTTTGCCGTTTTCATCTTTGTCACCATCAAGGGGAAAACTCCGGGGGTGTGGCAACGGATGGTGACCGTCTTCGGTCCTTACGGCTTGCATCTGCTTCTGAAATCACTCGTGGCATCCGAGGCGTGTCGACGATTGAACGAAGATCGTCGTACGGGCGCGCTGGAACTTTTGCTTACGACGCCGCTGAGGATTCAATCGATCCTGCAGGCGCAAATGAAATCACTCAGCGGGATTTTTCGGGGAGCCTTGGCAGCGCTCGTCTTCCTCAACTTGCTCCTCATCGTCGGCTTCAACGACCACGAGCCGGGCTGGGTAATCCTCGGCGGCATCGCCATCCTTGTCCCGGATTTTCTGGCGCTGAGCTGGCTGGGAATGTGGATGGGGCTGAGGTCCCCGAGGTTTTCCCAAGCCATCGTGGCGACCCTCGCGCGAGTAATGCTGCCCCCGCTTTTGGTGCTGCTGCTCGTTCTTTTCGCCGCTGCTGCCGGCCGCGGCCCTTCCGATTCGTTCATGAAAACGTTTTTCTTTTGTTGGTTTGTCGCCGCCGGGATTTACGACCTGACCCTCGTGTCCTGGGCGAAGCGAAAATTGGGAAAGAGCTTTCGATCTACCGCCGCGCAGGATTACCTCCCGATCAACTCCGAGACGAAATGGGCTTTGCCACTTCTGAAACCCAGACTCAAACCTCACTCCGCGTTCGAATCGCCGTGAGGCGTGAACTGGCGGACATCGTCAACCACGAAAGCTGGCCGACGCCGTTCACCCATCCCTATGCTTCAATCGTCTGCTTTGGCTCCGACCCTTGCCTTGGCCTCAATTTACGAACGAAGCCTCATTCGTCAGCAGTAACGCATGCGCGTACTCCTGCCAGCGGCCCAACGGCCGCCGGGTGCCACGGGTTCCGGCGGACGCAGGTTTCTCTAGTCCGTGATCATTCGTCACACCAGAAACGCTGGCGGACTCAGACGATGATGCGCGCGATTCAGTTTCATCCCGCGAGTGCGCAGAAACGAATTCCACGCCAACGCGGACTTCTTCGTCCGTCGGCAGTCGCTGGAAGAAAAGTTCGTAGAGGTAGCGAACCCGGTCGACCGGTTTCCGTTGCGTTTTGAATTCATCGCGGTTGACGACCTTGCGCACCTGTTCGAGCACCAGCGGGCTATTCATCAGAAACAGCCCTTGTTGAGGAACGATGGTTTCGTAACGCCTGCCCATCGGAGCAGATGGATTCGCAAAGTCGAACGTGTTGAGTTCTTCGTACAAATCGGCTCGATCAACATAGCCGTAGATCGTACGGCGTGAACCGCCCGCCAAGCGGAATTCGCGCACACGATTGAGCATGGCAGTGCGAGCGGGCCTCTGGGATTTGTGAGTGCCCTGCGACAAGTCCACGGGATGACCTCCCACCGTTAAATCGAGATTGCCTCCGAGATAAAGGATGGAATCGCGCAGCGGCTCGAATTCCAGGCGCCGCACATTGGCCCGCCAGAGCAGCCGATTGTAAGGGTCTTTTTCCGCGTACACAGGATTGTTCTTGCTGCTCTGCTGGTAGGCAGCGGAGAGCAAAATCAGCTTGTGCAGTTTCTTGAGCGACCAGCCGTTCTCCATGAAATGGCTGGCGAGAAAATCGAGCAATTCGGGATGACTGGGCGGCGCGGATTGGTTGCCGAAATCATCCGGAGTGGTCACGAAGCCTTCACCAAAATGATGCATCCAGACACGGTTGACCAGCACTCGCGCGGTGAGCGAATTATTCTTGCTCGCGATAGCTTGCGCCAATTCCAGCCGGCCACTTCCGTTCGTGAACACAGGTCGATTGGGACCCGAAAGCGCCTCGAGAAAACGACGTGGCACGGTTTCGCCTGGATTCTCCGCCTGGCCGCGAATGAAAACAGGCGAATCCTTCGGCGTCAGGGTGTCCGCCAGCATCATGGCACGGGCCGGCGCGCCAGGATGGATCAGCTCGAGCATATCGCTCTGCTCGCGCAATGCAAAAAACTGGCCGCGTTGCTTCTGTGGCAAGAACCGGAACATCGCATCCTCAAGCACAATCGCGAGAGTGGCCTGCCACGCGGAGTCATTTTTTGCGAAAAGGTTTCCGTAGATCACCGCGGCTTCAGCCAATGAATGCGGTGACTTGCCTTTGAAGGCATCTAAAACATACGGGTTCAAACGGCTCGCCAGCTCGCGTTGCGGGAGGTTCGAGAGAAATCGCGGGCCTTGCATTGCAAATCGTGCTCCAGGAATCCTTGTCAGCGCGTTCCACAAGACGAAGATCGACATCGCCCGCCGGCCACCGCCGCGGCTCACCTGTTGCCAATGCTTCAGGACGCTCAGATCAGCTCCCGATTTTGTAAGATAAGCGTCCCGGTCTTTCTCCGCCATTTGCGTCGCGTAAAGATAAATGCCAGCCAATCGCTTGTAGTCGCCGAACATCATCGTCATGTTTTGGGTGCGCACATTCAGGATGCGCGCGTCCAGTTCGGCGCGCTGCTTCAGATACTCTTCGTAGCCCGGATTGGTTTTCGGATCGGAGGTTTCCTGCTTGAAAGCCGGTTCCACGGAGCTGGCGAAGATGCCGTGCAACGAATAGTAATCGGCTTGAGGAATGGGGTCAAACTTGTGGTCATGACAGCGAGCGCACGAAACGGTCAGCCCGAGGAATGCCTTCGTGGTGACGTCGATGCGGTCATTGATAATGTCGCTCAGGTTGCCGTTGAAATGATCGCCCACGGTGAGGAAGCCCAGTGCAGCAAGCGCACTTTTATCCGCGCCAGGATGCAATTTGTCCGCGGCGAGTTGCTCGAGGATGAATTGGTTGTAAGGCTTATCCTCGTTGAATGCCCGGATGACATAATCGCGATACGTCCAGGCGTAGGGATAAACCGAACTCTCGCGTCGGCGATCGAACTGGCCCTTCGTATCCGAGTAGCGGGCGATATCGAGCCAGTGCCTTCCCCAGCGCTCGCCGTAGCGCGGTGAGGCGAGCAGTCGGTCCACGACATTTTCGAACGCGTTGGATGACTGGTCTTGAAGAAATGCGGTGACTTCCTCGGGAGTTGGCGGCAGGCCGATCAAGTCAAAATAAACACGCCGCAGCAATGCGCGTTTGTCAGCCAGTTCGTTCGGCGTCATATCCTTCGCTTCCAGCCTCGCGAGAATGAAATGATCGATATCGTTTTTCATCCAGTCCG
>JBDTOW010000172.1:0-7352 GCA_039933075.1 Verrucomicrobiota bacterium
GAGATCAGGTGCGCCGGTTTGCGCGGCGCGACGCCGGAAGGTGGGTGGAGTAACGAATTGCGGCCGGACGATTGTGTTCACACGCTCGTTGCGGTTTACACGGATGAAGGGATCACGGGCCTCGGCAGCGTCTTCACCAACGATCATCTGGTCGGCGCGGCACTCGAAGTGTTGAAGCCGCTGTATCAGGGTGAGAATGCGCTCGAACCTGAGCGAGTCAGCGAGAAGCTGCATCAAAATACGTTTTGGCTTGGCCGCGGCGGCTCGATCAGCCATGCCATCAGTGGAATCGACATCGCGCTTTGGGATGTGCTCGGACAGGCAACCGGCCAACCGGTGGGCCGATTGCTAGGCGGCCGCTATCGTGATCGAGTGAGGCCCTATGCTTCGGTATTGATGCAGCAGCCGCAACCGTTGGCCGAACATCTGCGCGCGATAAAATCCGAGGGATTTCGCGCGTTCAAGATCGGCTGGGGGCCGTTTGGCCGGCAGAGCCACGCCCTGGACGAAGCCATCGTGCGCGCCGCCCGGGAAGCGATCGGTCCTGAGGGATTGCTTATGGTGGACGCCGGCGGAAGCGACGGTTTCTGGCCGCAGGGATACAAGTGGGCATTGCGCACAGCGGACATGCTTGCGAACTATGACGTGGCCTGGTTCGAGGAGCCTCTTCAGCCCGATGCGCTGTCCGATTATGTGCAATTACGTCGACGGGCGAAAGTGCCGATAGCCGGTGGCGAAGTATTCACGCGCAGGCAATCGTTCCAACCCTGGTTGCAAGACGGAGCGCTGGACATTGTCCAACCGGATGTCACCAAAGTGGGCGGTATCAGTGAAGAACGCCGCATTGCCTGGATGGCAAAGGAGAACGGAGTTCGCTTCATCCCGCACGGTTGGAACACAGCCGTAGGGTTGGCCGCCGATCTACAACTGGCATCAGCCTTTGCGGATACTGACCTGGTGGAATACCTGATGGGCTCGCCGTTCATCGACGAGATAGCAGCAGGCGGTTGGCAATTGGATGCGGATGGTATGCTGGCTATCCCTAATACGCCCGGGCTTGGCCTGACTTTGGATCGAGATGCGCTGTCCCGGTATACGGGTGGCGAACGATTATTGACTTAGCGGTCTTTGGCCCCAGGGGATTGGCATCGTCGGCGGTTTGCGGTGGTGATCGCGGCGAATATCGATCGGACGATCCTTGAAATAATGGATAAATCGCGCGAGTTGTTTCACCGCTTCTTCATAGGCTAGCCTGCCTTTTTCTACCGTGGCCAACTCAGCGTCACCCAGAACGCCGGTGTCAGAGTAGCTGCTCGTCCAGGAGATAATCGGGGCCGCACCTGCTCCAAATAAATCGACCCAGTTGAAGGGATTCTGTTCATCGTTGAAACTAATGGTTCCGCTCTTGATCTGATCCTTGCGAACGTTTGCTTCGTCCAGAAAAAGGTATAGGGAAGTCTCGAGTTCGCAGGCGTGAGAACAGCCGCCCGGAAATTTGCTCTGGCGCCAGCGGGGAAGGAATTCTTTGTCCACCGTCAGCAAATTCCACCAGGCCGTTAGGACGCACTCGGCGTCGGTCTCCAGGTTGGTGCGTCGGGCGACCAGGTCGAGGTTCGGCATGTTGGAGCCGTGACCGTTTAAGAGGAGGATTTTTTTGAAACCGTGGTAAGCCAACGATTTTGTAATGTCGAGCACGTGATGGATGAAGTGTTCAAAGTCATTATTGATGGTTCCTGGAAAATCCATCACATGACCGGTATAACCGTAGCAGACGGTCGGGAGCACGAGGATCTTGTCGGGAATCTGCCGTCCGGTGCCGCGCGCGATCTCCGTTGGGCAAATGATGTCCACGTCCAATGGCAGGTGCGGTCCGTGTTGTTCCACCGCGCCACAGGGCACGATGCAAACCTTGCCCAGTTCGACCGCGTCATTAATCTCAGGCCAGGTCAATTTCTCGTAACGATATTCCTGATGAGCTCGGTTAGTCATTGGCATTTCGCTGGTTTTATTAGGGAAATGAAACCCTGTCGTCTTAGAAAAAAGACGACAGGGCCCTGGACGCGGAAGGACTCTGATTGTCGGAAAAACCAGGTGGCGGCTTGGCCGCCCCTGTCGATCACGCAGCTTCTTCCATCTCGAGGAAGCCCTGCAGATGCCGGACTCGGGTCGGATGGCGCAATTTTCGCAAAGCTTTGGCTTCGATTTGGCGAATACGTTCGCGAGTTACTTTGTATTGTTTGCCAACTTCTTCGAGGGTGCGTTCATAGCCATCGACGAGCCCGAAGCGCAATTCCAAAACTTTGCGCTCACGCTCGGTCAAGCTCGACAAGACGTGCCCGAGCTTGTCTTTGAGCAAATGGTAGCTGGTCATGTCCAGTGGATTTTCCGCCGACTTGTCTTCAATCATGTCGCCGAAGCTGGCATCTCCATCTTCCCCAAGCGGTGCTTGCAGCGAAATCGTCTGTTGCGCCATTTTCAGCAGGCTGTTCACCCTTTCCACCGGAATGTGCATTTCGTCCGCGATTTCCTCGGGCGTCGCTTCGCGACCAAACTCCTGCATCAATTGTTTCTGGGAACGCCAGAGTTTGTTGATGATCTCGATCATGTGGACGGGGATCCGGATAGTGCGCGCTTGATCGGCAATCGAGCGAGTGATGGCCTGACGAATCCACCAGGTTGCGTAGGTGGAGAATTTGTAACCGCGACGGTATTCAAATTTCTCCACTCCTTTCATCAATCCCATGTTCCCCTCCTGAATCAAGTCAAGGAAGGATTGGCCGCGGTTGGTATATTTCTTGGCGATGGAGATGACGAGCCGCAAGTTGGCCTCGACCATTTCCGTTTTGGCCTGATGCGCCTGCGCGGCGAAGTGTTTCATCTGCGCGTGAGCCGTTAAATAGTCCTCGCGGGGCATGCGAACGAAGTCCTCCAAGGCTTTCAGTTTAGCGCGTTCAGAACCAAGAATGCTCTGTTGCTGGGTTGACTTGTGGTGGTGTTCGACATCGCGAATCACGCGGAGGCTCGTTTGAATCTTATCGTGGATATTCTCCGCCACGAGCATCATCTCCTCCAGAACTTTTTGTTTGTAATAAAATTTCGGAAACGCATGCTGAAGCTTCTTATCCAGTTTCCGGAACCTGGAAAAGGAAGCTTCTTTCGCCGACTTTGTGACAGCTTTTTTCCAGTCCGAATACCCATGGTCCACCTGCTGGTCAATGACGCGAACCTGCTTGATGAGCTGGCGCAGGGTTTTCAGATGATTCTCCCGATTCTCGATCTTTTTATCGACGACAACCCGATCAAATCGTTCCTTGGGCGGTTCGGATATCAATTTCTCCGCCAGCGCAATATGTTCTTTTCCGGTGAAACCGAAGCTGTAGAGAATCCGCTTCATCTCGGTTTCCGCGTCTTCAATCCGTTTGCAGATCGAGACTTCCTGCTCCCGCGTCAGGAGCGGAGTTCTGCCCATCTGCCTCATATACATGCGCACGGGATCATCCAGACTGTCCAACCTGATCTTCTCGTCCTCTTCCTCCGCCTCTGCCTGTTTGGTCCGGTCGACTTCAGCCTGGTTCACAATTTCGATATCCAGATTGCCTAGTCGTGATTGGATTTCCTCCAGATCCTCAGGCGAGACGCTGGAATCCGCGAGAATCTCCTCGATGTCATCGTAAGTCAGATAGCCTTGTTCCCGCGCGAGTCCGATCAGCTCACGGACTTTCTCCGTTAGATCAACTCCGGAATGACCCTTGATTGACCCCAGCGACTCCTGCGCCTTTGACAACGCGGTATCTTGTACCGCGCTTATAATCCGCGGCCGTGCCGCGTCCGGGCGACGACCGCCCACCTCTGTCTCCAAACCCGCTTTGGGGGCTGCGGACCTTGGCACATTCATTCCTGCGTGTCGTTGCGCCTTGCCGAAAGAGATCTTAACACGAGAGCGAACGTTTACTTTTTCGTCCCTTCTGGAACCAGATTTGTTGTTCTTCGAATTTGTCATAATTGTTCTTGCGAAGCGTCGTGCGTTGACGCCAAGAGAGCCTGCTAGGATTTCAGCGAATCACGCCGGAGTCAAGCATTAGAAATCGGAAAGACGCCTTCGGCAAGCTCTAATAAATTGCTAACCAAAGCGTTGAAGTCTCTCAAAAAGTTACTCGAGAACAAAATTGCCGGGTCATTGCCGCGTCACTTAAGGATCGTTTCAAAAGTTAAAGTTGGTTTGGAGATATACAAAATCGGCATCGGTCGAGCCGTGCGTCGGCGCCGAGAGCGATTGCTTGACATAACTGCCCCGGAAGAAGTGACCGTAACCGGCCTCCAGCGTGATGTGCGGCGACAACGCATAAGTGGTGATCAGGTCCAGTTCCGATCCGACATAGCTGTCGTAACCGGGATTGATGCCGTAACCGTTGCCCGGTGTCGCCGCGATGCCGCCGCGGCGCGCTCCGCCAACCGTGTAGAAGTTGTCACTGCTTTCGGCCAGCCAAAAAGCCTGCCCTTCGAGCAACAGCGTCAGCCGCGGCAGCGGCTTGATCGAACTCATCAGGCGCACGTTGTGGATGTTTTGCAGCGAGACGAAATCCATGAACCCGTAGAACTTGTGATTTGTGGGAAAGAGATTGTCGAACGTTTCGTGCTTATTGTCGGTTGGATTGGTGTCACCAGAGGCGAAGTTATATTCGATCCCGACACGTGGAGCGTAAGGCAGCTCGGTCCAGGTGTAGCCGGCGCCGGCAAAGACCGCCAAGGCCCGGTGTTCGAGGCTGCTCGAGGCCGCAGGCAGCGCCGGGTCGTTAAAATGACCGAACTGCCCCATCAGCTCGGCTGCGTAATCCCAGCCGTGCCACTCACCGGGGCTGGACTTGATGCGCAAGCCAACCGTGTAGATGTCACGCGGACTGGCGAACGGCACGAGGTTGCCCGGGCCTTGCGCCATCAGCGAGCCGGCCGAGACATTGCGCGAAAGGAAGTAGAATTCGGTAGTCTGCTTCGGGATAAGTTTGCTGGTCGCGTAAAAGCCGGAAAACCAGTCATAATCATTGACCTCGTTGAAATTGTTATCGTTGGGAATCACCAGCCGGCTCGTGAAAAAATCGGCGGCGAACCAGGGATTCTGCCAGTGGAGCTTCGCGGCGTCGAACACGCGGCCGATGTTGTTCCAGCCAAACGCCCCGATCAATCGCTCGTCGCCATAGCTGAGTTCCTGGCGACCGATTTTGAGCGAAAGTGGGAATTCCTTGTGGTTGCCGAGAGTTACGTAAGCCTGGTGCAGATCGATCGGGCCATCGGATTCGAGATTCGGGTTTCGGTCATCGCCGGTTGTGCTGCTGGCGCGGCCTTCGACGAAAACGCTGAACCACGTGCCGGTATAGCCAATCCGCGGACGCACGCGGATCATCAGGAACGAGTTGTCCACGTCGGCGCCGTGATCGCGGAAATCGAGCGAGCCTGGACTGCCCGCGATGCCGAAGTTGTCCCTGATTTCATAACGGAGGCGCGTTAGCACGCCGATATCCCACGCAGCCATGTAGGGGTCGTCTTTTCGCAACCACTCGTTGATGAGACCAGGACTGGGCCGGACCGGGCTGGTCGGCGAATAATCACCGGCGTAAACAGCGGCCGTCACGGCCAGCAGAAGGACGTTCGAGGCCAGAAAATGTAGAGTTATTTTCATGCGTTCATTGTGACTTCTTGGTCTCGGTTGGAGTGTTGTTTCAAATCTCCGCAACGCTCGGAGAGAACTCAAGCGGGATTCAGAAATTTTTCCACAGCGGCCTGTGTCCGAGAACTTTTCGCACCGACAGCCTTCGGTTTTCTTCGACTTGAATCAAAACCATCAGGTCCGCGCGAGCCTTCACTGCCGTCCTCGACGGTTTCGCTCTTCTTGTTCGCGCGCTCTTCCAGAAAAGTAATGAGATGCTCGCGAAGGCCGTAGTAGTCGGGATGCTCCATTACGTCCTTGCGATTGCGCGGCCGGGGAAACTTAACTTCGAGGATCTCGCCAACTTCGGCTTCCGGGCCATTGGTCATCATCACGATCCGATCGGAGAGGAACAGCGCTTCGTCCACGTCGTGCGTCACCATGAGCGCGGTCTTCTGGTCTTTGCGCCACAGCTCGACAAGGACTTGTTGCAATTCGTATCGGGTCAATGAATCCAGCATGCCGAACGGCTCGTCGAGCAGGAGCAGTTTCGGGGAGAGCGCAAACGCTCGGGCGACGCCGACCCGTTGTCGCATCCCTTGGGAAAGTTCGGCGGGCTTTTTGTTCATTGAATCGGCCAGTCCGACCACACTGAGATAATACTCGACGATCTGCCGCCGCTCCGTCTTGCTGGCGGTGTAGAACACCTGCGCTACCCCCAGCATGACATTTTCAAATGCCGTTAACCAGGGCAGAAGGCAAGGCGACTGAAAAACAATGCCGCGATCCGGCCCCGGCCCCACCAGTTCCTTCCCGGCCAGAATAACGGCGCCGCTGGTTATCTCACTGAGGCCGGCAACCATCGATAGCACGGTGGATTTTCCGCAACCGGAATGGCCGATGAGACAGACGAATTCGGCTTTCTTAATCGACAGATCAAAATCCTTTACGATCACCGCCGACCCACTTGGCGTTGGATATGTCTTGGTCAGCCGGGAGAGAATGAGGTAATCGCTCATACATCTA
Source organism: Verrucomicrobiota bacterium (assembly GCA_039933075.1). Lineage (GTDB taxonomy): Bacteria > Verrucomicrobiota > Verrucomicrobiia > Limisphaerales > JACPZS01 > JBDTOW01. Next base: position 6,668 of record JBDTOW010000172.1, read on the forward strand.
TCTCTACGGTCGCATTCCTGATTTCGCTGCGGCGAATCGGCTGGCGACGAGGCGAAAATGGGTTGCGCGGCACGTTCAAGTCTTCCGGTTCAATCTCGGGAAGCAGAAGTTTCCTCGTGACGGTCGTGTGTTTCCTGGCTCCGCTTCCAAGGAGATAATCGACCACTTCGCGGCGGACGCCCTTGTATCGCGGCACTTGGTTGATTGCTTTACGGTCGCGGGGCCGCGGAATATCAATGTTGATGGATGGCCCCAAAGTCGCATTCGGTCCCGCGCTTAAAGGAATGATTCGATCCGCGAGCAGGATGCCTTCGTCGACATCATTCGTGATGAGCACGACGGTTTTCTTGTCCTGATCCCAAATTCGATTGATCTCGTCCTGCAAGTTGGCGCGAGTGAGGGCGTCCAACGCGCTCAGCGGCTCGTCGAGCAGAAGAATCTGCGGCTCCATCGCCAGAGCGCGGGCGACCGAGACCCGCTGTCGCATTCCGCCGGACAACTCGCCGGGTTTCTTGTCACGCGCCGGCGTGAGATGGACCATCGCAATGTATTTTTCGGCATGCTGTTGCTTCTTTGCCGGCGTCCAGTTGGGGAAGACCTGGTCAACGGCCAGATAAATGTTTTCGTAAACGTTCATCCACGGGAGCAGGGAATAGTTTTGAAAAACAATGCCCCGATCGGGGCC
>JBDTOW010000173.1:0-7329 GCA_039933075.1 Verrucomicrobiota bacterium
GATGCCGGGCCCTGAATCGCTCACGGCCACTTCGACGTAGTTGGCCGCAGGGCGCGGTCGCAAGACGAACGTCGTCTCAGGAGAGATTATGATCGGTCGAACGGAGATCATTAGTTTGCCTTGACCTTTCATCGCTTCGGAAGCGTTGACGAGCAGGTTCAGCAGCATTTGCTCGAGCCGGCTCTGCGAACCCTGGACAACCGGGCACTGCCGATCCACCTCGAGCGTAAGCAGAATCCCGCTGAGGAATTGCTTGCTCAGCAACGCGACGGTGTCAGCGATAACATCGGGGACGGCAAATGTCCCGGTATTCGCGGCCTCTTCACGACTGTAACCGAGCATGGAACGGACGACTTCCTTGCCTTGCTGGACCGCGTTCTCGATCGATTCAGTTTCCTCGTGAACATCCGGATCAGACCTGGCACTGCGGCGGATGAAATCATTCGAGAGGCGAATCACCGAGAGGAGATTGTTGAAATCATGCGCAATGCCGGCAGCCAGAGTGCCGAGCGCTTTCATTTTCTGACTTTGGAGCAGGCCGCTTTGTGCCACTTCCAGTTCACGACTTCGCTGAGCGACTAAATTGTCGATGCGCTCATAGCTCTCGACGAGTTTGCGGTGGCGCTGGAGCTGGAGAATCGCGAGCAAGACAGCCACGGCAACACCCATAACGGCAGCAATGATGAACGGGTTATTCTCTCGAAGTCGCCAGCCGCCCATGGAAAGCGCCGAGAATGGCATCGCCCCCGAGGCGACGCTCGCGGGACTATTTTGGTCGCGAAGGACGTCGCTCGAGGGCCAGTCCAGGTTCAGTGCCGCCAGTTCCTGATGAATTTGGCCCAAATTCCAGATCTGAATCGTTTCGCCGAGGGTGGCCGCAGCGAGCCTGCCGCCATCGTGGCTAAATGCCATTGCGCTGATGGTCTCCGGCTCCGGCCCAATGAGGGTCGCGATTTCCTGCCCGGTATGAGGATCGATGAGCAACACTTCACCGAGCGGCTGGGAAAGAGCCAACATCGAACCATCGCGCGCGAACACCGCGTGACCGGTACCCTCGCTGCCCGAGTCACGCGGAATGCGATGAAGCAGTTGCCAATTGCCGGTGGTCCATATTCGAAAATCCTCACCCGTCGCGATGACGAGCGAGCGACTATCCGGGCTAAAAGTGACGCAAGCGCTGCGTCCGCCGAAGTCATGCACGAGCTTTCCGCTGTGCGCATCCCAAACGCAGGTGCCACGCCCATGCCACGTGCCGGTGGCAACCCAATTTTTATCCGGGCTAATCGCCACGCGCGTGAGATTGGGAATGTTATCTATTGAGATGAAACGCGCTGGATCGGAGAGATCGAACAGCACAGCGCGATTATCGAGCGTGACAGCGGCGTTTCGGCCATCCGGCGAAAGGGCCAGGTGCTCAATGTACTGGTTGGCCGGTAGCGGGATGCTCTGGGGTGAGTCCAAATGCGCACTGCGGCTGCTCTGATTGGTGTTCACGTCGTAGGGCCAGCGTGTGAGCCCGCCCCACCCACAGGCAAGGAGTGAATTGCGGTTTGGCTCGAACTGAACGCTAAAAGCTCTGCGCAACGATCCAAACGCGACCGCCTTCCCCGAATCCAAGTCCCACAAGCGCAGACCATCGTTGCTCGTCGAAGCCAGCCATTGTCCATCCGCACTGATATCCACGCTCCGCGTCTCTTCGGAGTTCCACGCGTGCAGGGAACGATAGGTAGTGGTGTGGCTCAGCCGCCAAATGCCTATGCCCGCATTCTCCCGGTAGAAGGCGAGTCGCTCTCCATCGCGGCTGAATTCATCAGCGTAGCCCGAGTGACTGCTTATGAGTTGCCGGCCCGAGCCAGAATTCCAGAGTCGCGTCGTGCCGTCCCAGGAAGCGGAGGCCAGGATATCGCCGTGGGGGCGAAACGACAGGTGGATAACTGGACCGTTGTGGCCCCGCAAGACGCGCTGCCTACCCGTCGCCCCATCCGTCACGAGGATCTCGGAACTCAGTAGACAGCTCGCCGCCAAACGAGTTCCGTCCGGGTGCCAGGCGAAAAATTCGACCGAAGTTGGATGTCGCAGCGTCTGGACACGTTCGCGCTTGCTCCAGTCCCAGATTTCAATGCGATTGGTGATGGCGATGGCGAGCCGTTGCCCCGTTGGGTCAAAACGAATCATCCTTGGCTCGCCGTCCAGAACCAGTGGATCGAGTGCTCGGGCCGTCGCGGTTTCGTAAAAGTGGATCCGCTTCGGTGGGACGCTCACGGCAACGATGCGGCTATCGGGACTGAAGTCCAAGCCATTAGCTGCATAGGCTAGATTAGTTGCCGTGAATCGAAGTTCAGTTTCCCGCAGAGACCACAATTTCAGCTCGTTGCTGGAATACCGAACCGCCAGGGATTGACCATCGCGGCTAAACAACACTTCGTAGGGAATTGTGCCTGGATTAGAGAAGCGGGCGATTTCTTTACTGTCGGAAGCGCGGACGACAGAGACGGTGCCTTTCATGTCACCGAAGGCGTAATGCTCAAGATCAGGGTCGAACGTCCAGGCGGGCATAGGAGTGAGAAGCGGCTGCCAAATTTTCGTCGGATCGAGGTCCGTCAGACTTAGAGCGGCGATGGCCTCGTTGCGCAACTCGAGTGATGGCCGCATCTGCGCGGCGGCGTTCACTGCGGCCAAACTATCGATCCTCCGCCCCACGACTCCACTCAAGCGTCCCGCGCGCGCTTGCGCCAGATAGGACTTCCAAAGTTCCTCTTGTGCCCTGGCGTAGTGCTGCTCTGCCTGAGAAAGAGCGTCACGACTCGCCCGAGCGTACCGATCTGCGCGAAACGCCTCGATGACCGCGCCGATAGCGAGGCCGATTACGACGAGGAGGATGACCGTTGCGGCTGTATTCGACCGCACCAGGCCGCGACGAATAAGTTCGCGCTGCTTCTGCAAGTCCTGTGGCGATAAGGTGGAATCAGGGGTTTGCATTGTCCACAGCTTGTAGCCGTGAATAGGGGCCTAAATTATTGTCGCTCTCATCCATGTTCTCAAACGCTCAGTTTAATGGAATGTAAGCACGCCAGGGAGTGGGCGAGTCGCGCGCAGGGGTGCTTCTATGCCGGCAAATTTTGTAAAAGCGTCTCTTCCCGAAACCATTCGCGCCTTGATCCCATAAACCGTAAGAGCTGTCTTGAAGAGGCTCTGATCCTCTTGCAAAAATAGGATGGCTTGCGTCGAACAAGGACTCAAGAGCTATGAAGAGAAAGTTGCTCAAGTTGCTCAGGCCGAACAACACCTCCTCCAAAAGCTCGCCCGTAAATACAGCAGGGTTCTCCAACCCAGAGCCGGACTTCACGAACTTCTTAAGGGGTCAAGCTTCCAGCGCTGTGCACCAGGTAAAACGACGCGGCCTGCGCCCGCCCGTGGAGTGAACCACCGGATAAGCCTTCCTGCATTCTAGCTGACTTGCGACTTGGGTCGGCTTGAGATAACCATTACCGGTGACGCACAAAGATTATTCAGACGCCGCTCTTGTGTTGGTTGGTCACGGATCGACTCTGAATGCCGATTCGAGCGCACCGACGTATCAACACGCCGATGAACTGCGTCGGCGTGGGAGCTTTGGCCAGGTACTCGAATGTTTCTGGAAGCTGGAACCCGGCATCTCCGGGGTGTTGCGTGGTGTGTTTACTCCGCGGGTTTTCGTCGTGCCCTTGTTTATCAGCGAAGGTTACTTCACCGAGGAGGTCATTCCGCGCGAGCTCGGCCTGTTGGCGAAAGGGCAAGCTGATTTTCCCCGCGTCCAGCAACGCGACAAACAGACGCTGTACTATTGCGGTCCGGTGGGAACACACCAGAGCATGACCAACGTGATCCTCGCCCGCGCCCGGCAAATCGTCCAACAACATCCAGTCCCGGAGCCACCGAAACCTGCTGACACCGCGCTCTTCATCGCGGGTCACGGAACGGGTAACAATGAGAACTCCCGCAAAGCCATCGAGCGGCAGGTAGAGCTTATCCGGGTGCGCAACGAATATGCCGAAGTTTATCCGGTGTTCATGGAAGAAGAACCGCGAATTAGCGAATGCTATCGAATGGCCAAAGCAACGAATCTGGTCGTGGTCCCGTTTTTTATCAGCGACGGACTGCACTCTTACGAAGATATTCCGGTGATGCTTGGAGAACCCGAGGGCGTCGTGCAGGAGCGGCTCAATCACCGCCAGCCAACCTGGCGCAATCCCACCGAGAGGCAAGGCAAACTCCTTTGGTATACCATGAGCATTGGCAGTGAACCGCGTATCGCTGACGTGATCCTGGAACGCGTCCGGGAAGCTGAATCAAGAGGTTAATCAAACAATTCCGGCGTCCCGGTTCGGTCTCCATTTCACCTGTTTTACCTTTTCCTTTTGCCGAATTGCTTTTTAATTTGCTCATGCACTTCCAAAAAATCACTCTGGTTGGCGTGGGTCTGCTGGGGGGGTCATTGGGATTGGCTATACGCGAACGCCGCCTATCCGACTTGGTTGTTGGATTTGTGCGGCGGGCCGAAGCGGTTGGGGAATGCGAACGAGTCGGCGCGGTCAATCAGGCGACTTGCGATTTGGAGCGAGCAGTCGAGGGAGCGGACCTGGTAATACTTTGCACCCCGATTGCTCAGATGCGCAGCATTGCCGAACAGATGCTGCCGGTTCTCAAGCCCGGTTCAATTGTCACCGATGTCGGCAGCGTCAAGGGCTACGTTGTGCAGCAGATCGAAACGCTCATTGCCGAACGCGGAGCGCACTTTGTGGGAAGCCACCCGCTGGCCGGAGCGGAAAAAATGGGCCTCACCGCGGCGCGCGCCGACCTTTTTCAAAACGCCGTTTGCGTCCTCACGCCGACAGGAAACTCAAATCGTGACGCAGTCCAACGCCTGGAGGAATTTTGGAAAGACGTCGGCGGCCGTCCGCTCAATTTAACCCCGGAGTTCCACGACGATCTGGTGAGCCGTTCGAGCCACTTGCCGCATGTGGTCGCGGCGGAGCTCGCCAATTATGTCCTCAGTCCGGCTCATCCCAAGGAACAGGCGATGCTCTGTGCCAATGGATTCCGGGACACCACCCGCATTGCCTCGGGTTCGCCTGAGATGTGGCGCGATATCGCACTGGCGAATCGGAAATATTTGGCGCGCGTGCTCGGCGTGTTTATTGAAGATCTCCAGGAGTTTCAACTCGCCTTGGAAAACGAAGACCGCAAGAATATCCAGGAGTTTTTTGAAAAAGCAAAACAACGACGCGATCAGTGGTGCGGACAGAATGCGTCGCCTTCGCCGGAATGAGCATGCCCTTACCCGCTCTTATTGAAATCGTCCCTCTGGGCAGGCCGGTCCACGCCGAAATTAGCGTCCCAGGTTCGAAGAGCATAACCAACCGGGCGTTGATTCTGGCGGCGCTCACGAACGGTGAATCCACACTCCAAGGGGCGCTGTGGAGCGAGGACACACAAGTGATGGCCGATTGCTTGCAAAAACTCGGCTTCCGCGTCGGGGTGCGACCTGACCCGGCGGAGTTCTGCAACCGCACCATCATCGTGAACGGTTTGGGCGGAAAGATCCCTGGCGCCGGCACAGTCGACAAACCGCTGGAATTATTCGTGGGCAACGCGGGAACCGCCGCCCGGTTTCTCACGGCACTGGTTTGCCTCGGGCGCGGCGTCTATCACCTGCAGGGCGTGCCGCGAATGCACGAGCGTCCGCAGGCAGCGCTGTTCCAGGCGCTGCGCAAGCTGGGCTATCGCATTGACTCGTCGAACGATAAGTTGCCCGCGGTCATTCATGGGACCGGCCCACGCCCAGCCAAATGCACGGTGAGCATTGAAGAAAGTTCGCAGTTCGCGTCAGCGTTGATGCTTTGCGCAAAGGCCGGGTGCTGGCACATCGAAGTCATTGGGGAAAATGCGGAGGAGTCGCCGTATGTGGCGATGACCTCCAAGCTTGTGGGCGTGTTTCCTCCGACGGGAGGCATCTTCCAAATTGAGGCGGACGCGTCGAGTGGCAGCTATTTCCTGGCAGCAGGATCCTATGAATTGCTGGAGGCACACAAGTCGAATGTCAGTGGACAAAATACAAATGGCTTTATGTTAACGACCCGATCACGACCAACTGTGACGGTCGTCCGATGGCCGACTTCAGGCTGGCAAATCGATCAACAATTCGTTTTTCCGATTTTTCACCTGACCGCCACTTCGACCTTTTCTGAGGAGGCCTTCCGAGACGCAAGTGAGAGGGCGGTCAAGTCTTTTGCAGAAGCGCTTGGGAGCGACAAAACATCGTCGGGCACCCCCCCGAATGAGACTGTGGTACCACTCGGTGAACACCCGAAGCCCCGCACGATCTCCCGTCAAAGAGACCTTGGAGATAGCATTATGACCGCGATCGTGCTTGCGCCCCTTGCCGAAGACCAATGGACGTTTACCGATCTTGGCAGGCTTCGGGTTCAAGAATGTGAGCGCGTCGTGGCGCTCAGGACCGAATTGTCCAAGTGTGGCGCAAAAGTGATTGAAGAGGGCGACGCACTGGTGGTTCACCCCGCAAAACTCCACGGCGCGGAGATCGAAACTTACAACGATCATCGCATGGCGATGTGTTTTGCGATTCTGGGGTTGAAAGTTCCGGGCATAAAAATCAAAAATCCAGCGTGCGTAAAAAAGACATTCCCAAATTTTTTTCAGAAACTCGCGGCATCCCCGCCCTCCGGGCTGGGCGCCACGATTCTCGATGCCATGACCGGCAAACGTTTGAGCGTCGAGGAATTGTTCGCGGAATAAGGCCGGTTACGTCACGCTCCACCCCCGAACCATGACACAGCCAGTCGTCATCGCCATCGACGGCACCAGCGCCAGCGGTAAGAGCACCAATGCACAACGGGTGGCCAAAGCATTGGGCTACGTCTACGTGGACACCGGAGCGATGTATCGGACACTCGCCTGGCACTGCTTGCAAAAGCAAGTGGACACGCACGACGAGAAAGCTGTGGCCGCCCTCTGCCGGAAATGGAATACCAAACTCGAATGCGTCGATGGCCAGGTGCACCTTTTGGTTAATGGGTGCTTTCCGGAAAAGGAAATCCGAACCGCCGAAACCAGCGCCGCGGCGCCGCACATCGCGGCCGTTCCCAAGGTTCGCGAATGGATGAAAAGGAAACAGCGCGAATGCATCCAGTTCGGCAACCTCGTGATGGAAGGGCGGGACATCGGCAGCAACGTTTTTCCCGAGACCAACTTCAAGTTTTACCTCGATGCCAAACTGGAGGAACGCTCCCGTCGACGCGCAGCCGATGGGGTCGACGACAACCTCGCCGC
>JBDTOW010000174.1:0-7325 GCA_039933075.1 Verrucomicrobiota bacterium
GGCCGCCTTCTCGGCGGTGTGGATCCTGTCGCGGCTGGCCGGCCTCGCCGCACCGCCGCTCTCGCAGATGATCGCCTCCGGGATGATCCTGTCGGCGCTGGTGCTGCTCTCACCGGCCCATCACTGGCCGCAGCGCCTGTCGGCCTTCCTGCGCGGGCGCATCCCGCTGCGCGGGACCACGGTGGCCGCATCGCCGCATCTTGTGCTGTTCGTCTGCAGCGGCAACACCTGCCGCTCGCCGATGGCCGCCGCGCTGGCGAACGCCGAGATCGCGCTGCGCCTCGGCATGCCGTTCGATGACGTGCTGCGCGGACGCGTGCGCGCCGAGAGCGGCGGCCTCGAGCCGCGGCTGGGTCGTCCCCCTTTTTGCGTGGTATTTGAAGCCCGAGGAAGGTGAAGGAAGTTTGTTTATTCCCAAGGAAGGCGAGGATCCGTCACTCGAATCGTGGGCTGACAATTACTTCATTCGCTGGCAACCGATGGAGCAAGGTGTGACGCCGGCGGATTATTTTCTTCGTTTGAACGAGGAGTCGCTGCAAAAAAGTTATGATGCGCCAGTGATTTCGTTCAGCCATTTTTTACCGCGAAAAGAACTTATGTTTTCGAGTCCGGAAGAAGACGAGGCGACGGGCGGGCCCGTGCAGGATATCCATCCCGGTTTCAACTTTAGCCGGGTCGCCGGTTGCGCTGGCTTAGATGACCAAATCCGCCGCCTCGGTTCGACAATTCATGTGTACGGCCATCAGCATCGGCATCGGAACCGGGTGATCGATGGGGTGCGCTACGTCTCGCACTGTCTCGGTTATCCGCACGAAAGAGCCAATGGCCAAATTCGCAATCTCGGCGACGGCCCGTTGGTGATATGGGATTCGCTGAGTGTGGTCTCGACGAATCCTTCGCCACGATGAGCGGCCTTGATGGGAGAAACGCATAAGCAATCGGGATCGATTGAATGTGCCTGGCGAACAACCCGGCCTCGTAGCGCAGATTTGCAATCTGCCGTATCGCCGATTTGGAATCGGCAGAGCGTCCGAAAGTTCGAGCGCACTGGCGCTAGCCGACATGCCGCAGAATGCAATTCTGCGATACAGCAGATTCCAAATCTGCGCTACGCCAAACACATGCGACCGATCGACTGGTCCTTGACCGTCCCCTGTGACTGCAACCATCAAATCAATTTATCTGTTTGCCGACAGTCAGCTTTTATTCTGGGAGGCCGGCGGTTCGCGGTTCCTTGGATCGGTGCGATCGCAGGTCGAAGCATCTTCTCCGACAGCCGCGTACATCGGCGCTTCGAATGGCGACAATCCTGATTTCTACTCCATTTTCACTTCAGCCATGGAAGGTGTGGGCATCCAGAATTGCCGTTTGATTCGAGCCGGTTTTCCGGCGGAAGATAAAAAATTTCTCGAACGAGCTGATGTTATTCTTTTGGCGGGGGGAGATATCAAAAGGGGGTGGGAAGTTTTCGAGAAGAGTAGAATGAAGCAAATTATTGCGGGGAGATATTCGGAAGGCGCGATGTTATTGGGGATTTCCGCCGGAGCCGTTCAACTGGGTCTTTTGGGCTGGCACGGTGAGTATGCAGCTTCGAGCGATGATCTGTTCGAGACGTTCAAACTCGTGCCGTTCGTCATCGGCGTTCACGAGGAAAAAGGCGCTTGGAAAAACCTCAGACAAATCATCCAACTGCATAACGGAGTGGCGAAGGGCTTGGGCATTCCTGCGGGCGGCGGTCTAATCTATCACCCGAACCAAACGATTGAAGCGATCCGGATGCCGGTGGTTTTCGCCTCAATGGAAAATGGGAAGGTCACAGAGAATTTGTTGATTCCGTCTGTGACAAAGGCGGGTAGGTCGTGAGGATGCGGTCGAAATAGCCTCGTGAAGCTTTTGAGTTTGTCCCAATAACCACTGTCAGGCCTCAAATCACGATTGCCCACCATCACCCATTGGCCTATGGTTCGAGTCGTGAAAGGCACGGGGTTCATCCACTGGCGCGACGGCAAGTTCAGTTTGGGGTATCTCGGCGAATTTCCTCGCTACGTGACCCAGGGTGAGACTCTGCAAGCTCTGAGAGACCACCGTACGGGCCTGTATCGCGACTTGAAGGGTGCACCCATTCCCGGTGTCCAACGCGCGAGGCAGTCGGAATTGACGTGAAGCGTCGTTATTTGCAGCTTGAAGGCACTTCTATCGGAGATGCTGGCTGCAAAACTCTGGGCACGAAACCGTCGGTGACCGGTGTGAACGTGGCCCACTGCACAAACGTCACGCTCAAGGGCATTATGGAGTTGGCACACTCAGCGACAGTCGACGAGTTCAGCTTTTCATTTCGCGGCGTGACCCAAGAGGATGTCATGCGGGTGATTCGCGAGGTACGGCACGCCAGGTGGCTCGGAATTGTTGACCCGAAGGGTGAGGTTGATGCCGATGCAGTGAAGCGCGAGGGAGGTAGTCGAGGCGTCAAGATTGTGTTGCAAGCTCAGGGCGCATTATCCACGTTTCTCGGCGAGCAGCCACGTCCTTGGACACCAAAGGACCCACAGAGACAACCATGAAGATGCCACCTATTGCAGGCGCTGCAGCGCCGCTATTCCATCCGTTCAGTGCGGAATGGAAAATCGCACTCGACGTTCACGCTCAACCTTGCTCGCTGGCGTCAGTCGCTGAGCTTGGATATTCGGAGTAACAATCCATGGCTATCAAAAAAGTTCAATCATCGATGGTATGAGCGGTCGATTATGACCGGAAGACTCAGGTCTTGGAGGTCGCCTTCAAACGCACCGGCGTTTTCCGGTACAAAGGCCCGCCTCCTGCCACCTACAGAGCTATGATGCACTCCGATTCGATCGGTTTCTACTTGAGGTCCTGCGTCATAGGAATGTCAAAGCCCTGGCGTATTTCGAGAATAACCGGGACAAAATGCGCTACTGGGAATATCAAGCCCAACCAAGGGCTATTCATTGGCTCCGGGGTGGTGGAGGCCGGATGCAAGACGGTCATCGGAAAGAGGCTCAAGCAGACGGGGATGTTCTGGGAACTTTCAGGTGCGCACAACATTCTGGACATCCGCTGCGTTCTGGAAAACGACGATTTCGATCGGTTCTGGGAAAAACGTTCCACCACGCCCAATCCCCTCGCCAAAGCTGCTTAAACCCCTTCGTCTCATCACAGCTTGCGACTTTTTTGTCCTGCACCCTCGCTGAGTTTTTCGATGAATTGAGTTTGACGGTGTTCCGTCAGAGCTACTATTATCCGATTATGACCAGAAGGATTTTTGCCGCGCGGCTTGTCTGTCTTCTTCTTGGCTCAACGTCTTTTCTGCCAACACTCCGCGCGGCCGGGAAATCAGAAGTCAAAATCACTGATGAAGGTGGCAAAGTAACCGTCGAGATCGGCGGAAAACTCTTTACCGAATACCATTACCAGGATGTTCCGCGACCTTACTTCTATCCGGTAATCGGTCCGAACGACCTGGCAATGACCCGCAATTGGCCGATGAAACAGGCCGAAAATGAAGAGCACGATCACCCGCATCACCGTTCCCTTTGGTTCACTCACGGCGAGGTCAACGGTGTTGATTTCTGGAGCGAGGCGGAAAAGGTTGGCAAGATCGTCCACGAAAAGTTTGCCGAAATATCTTCAGGAAAAATCAGTGGAGTGATTCGATCGCAAAACAAGTGGGTCGCACCGGATGGCAAAATCGTCTGTACCGACGATCGAACCTTCCGCGTTTACGCGAGGCCCGAGGATCGGCTTTTTGATTTTGAAGTGACCGTCCACGCTTCGCACGGTGATTTGACTTTCGGCGACACCAAGGAAGGCACCATGGCCATCCGCCTGGCGGAAACCATGCGGCTCAAAGGCAAAGTTGGTCAGGGACACATCGTAAACAGCAATGGCGTCCGTGACGACGGCACGTGGGGCAAACGCGCCGATTGGGTGGATTACTATGGCCCGGTTAACGGTCAGACGGTTGGTGTTGCCATCTTTGATCATCCCCAAAACCCGATGCATCCGACCTGGTGGCACGTTCGTGATTACGGTCTGTTCGCGGCCAATCCATTTGGCGTTCACGATTTCGAAAGCAAGCCAAAGGGCACGGGAAATTTCACGGTCGTGGCTGGCAAGAGCGCGACCTTTCGTTACCGCTTCTACCTGCATCCAGGCGACGACAAACAAGCAAAAGTATCCGAGCACTATCGCGAATACGTTTCCTGGATGGTGCCAAAATGAATCAGCGACAAATCGCGAAACAACCCTAAGGGAATTATGAATAACATCACTCGCCGCAGTTTTCTGAAAGACTCGTTTTTAACGGCTGCCGCGCTCAGCGTGCCCGTCCATTCCTGGGCGCGTGTGATCGGCGCGAACGACGATATTCGAATCGCTATCATCGGCTTTAACGGCCGGGGCAAGGATCATATTGAAGGCATCCGCAAGCTGCCGGGCGTTCGAATTATAGCGCTCTGCGACGTTGACCGCAGCGTGTTGGAGCGGGAGGCGAAGAAACTCCGGGACGAAAGCCAGCCCGTCGAGACGTACACCGACGTCCGAAAACTTTTGGAAAACAAAGAGATCGATGCGATCACCACCGCAACGCCGAATCACTGGCATTCGCTGATCGCGGTCTGGGCCTGTCAGGCAGGCAAAGACGTTTACGTCGAGAAACCGGTTTCCCACAATGTCTGGGAAGGCAGGAAGATCGTCGAAGCGGCGCGGAAGTACAAGCGCATCGTTCAGACCGGCACCCAGAGCCGTTCGAGCACCGGCCTGAAGGAAGCCATGCAGTATCTTCACGAAGGCCAGCTCGGCAAGATCAAGCTTGTGCGTGGTCTCTGCTATAAACGACGGGCCAGCATCGGCCACGTGGATGGTGAACAAACCGTCCCTTCCTCGATTGATTACAACATGTGGACCGGTCCCGCGCCCTTGTTACCATTGCGCCGGAAGAACCTCCATTACGACTGGCATTGGGTCTGGCCAACCGGCAACGGCGACCTCGGCAATCAGGGAATCCACCAGATGGACATCGCGCGCTGGGCGCTCAACGCCAACGAACTTTCTCCGCAGGTCTTCAGCATTGGCGGCCGCCTCGGCTATGTGGATGACGCAGAGACGCCGAATACCCAAATCGTCTTTCACAACTACCAGACTGCGCCGCTCATCTTTGAAGTCCGCGGTTTGCCCAGCCACGCCGGGAGCGATAAGATGGGCCAGTATCGTGGCGCGAGCATCGGCGTCGTCATCGATTGCGAACACGGCTATATGGTTGTTCCCAATTACACCGGGGCAAATGTGTATGACAAGGACGGTAGCGAGATGAAGAAATTCGACGGTGGCGGGAATCACTTTGCTAATTTCATCAAGGCCGTTCGGAGCAGGAAACCAGGCGATCTGAACGCCGAAATTCTCGAAGGCCATCTTTCGAGCTCCCTCTGCCATACCGGGAACATCTCCTATCGTCTAGGCACCCAAAAGAGCCCACGGGAAATCTTCGAAGAAATCAAGGGCGACAAAGAGGCGGCTGAATCATTTGGCCGTTTTGAAGAACATCTCGCTGTCAATGGAGTCGACCTGGTCAAAACCAAAGCAACGGTTGGCGCGTTTCTGAAGATGCACCCGAAGAGCGAGCGGTTCACCAACAATACCAAGGCTAATGAAATGTTGACTCGCGACTATCGCCACCCATTCGTCGTGCCGGAAAAAGTCTGAGGCAGCCGACTACGAAGATGAAAAAAATCAGGGGCTTACTCCGTTCCAGTGGGTGGGTCGGCATCGCTTCATTGTTTTTCCAGGTGCTGGCAACTCCGGCTTCCGCCGCCGATCGGAATTCACAGCCCCCTGCCGGCTATAAGCTTCTTTACGAGGAAGATTTTGAGAAGTCCGCGCTGCTGGAGCATTTCGTCACGACCGATCCACAGGCTTGGCGAATCACAAAGAAGGACGGGAAATCCGCGCTGGAATTAGCGGCTCAAAGCAATTACCAGCCAGCTGTTCGCTCGCCGTTGAATATCGCGTTGATCGCCGACAAGGTATTCGGCGATTTTGTCCTGGAAGCCGCTCTGCTTCAGACCAGTAAAGAATATGGTCATCGCGACATGTGCCTATTCTTTGGTTTTCAAAATCCGACGAACTTCTACTACGTGCACATCGCGAGCGCCGCCGATGAGCATGCCCATAATATTTTCGTTGTGAAGAATGCGCCACGCACGAAAATCGCCCGGCAGACAACGAAAGGCGTCGACTGGGGCCAGGACGTGTGGCACCAGGTGCGGCTGGAACGGAACGTCGCCGACGGTTCAATAAAGGTTTACTTCGACGACATGACCGCACCGATTATGGTCGCCGAGGACAAGACCTTCGGTTCCGGTTGCATTGGCTTCGGCTCATTCGACGACACCGGCATGGTCCGCAACATAAAAGTGTGGGGCCGGTCCGCCGAGAAGAAGAAAGCGGATTTTTTCAAACAAGCGGGCAAATGATTACTGGCCTCAGAACCCGTGGCCGCAATCAATGTCGGGTTAGAGATCCTGGCTTCATGGGCTGAGATCCCCTGCCGGTTAAGTTCGCTTCTCATCGGCGTCGATGAAGTCAACGAAGCGTTTGATGTCATCGCGATGGGAGAGCCCGGCTTGTTCTTTCCGCATCTTCAAGCGCGCTTGCATCGCTTCGTCGCCGGGCTTGGGGTAGTTCAACATGGCCTCTGCATGAGCATTTTTTTCAACTTCATTCTTCCTGACGTTCTTGAGCACCCAATCGGCAACTTGCGCGTCAATGATGGTTCCTTTGACGACGTCAACGAACTGGTCTTGTGTGAGTCCGGCAGCCTTCAACCACGCAAGGTCAAACCCTTTTCCGAAATTGTCCTGGTAATCCGGGTGGAGCTTGCCCGCCAGATGCAGTCGAACCTTGTCAATGTAACGGGGTAAATGCATCCAGCCCGCCATAACCTCACGCGGGCTCCGAGGATAAATGATCTCGCTCATGGAAAAAATACTCCTCAGTCGCCCCCTGTCTGTCAACTCTCTCCTGCTCCGTTCGCGCAATAGCAGATTGGCAAAAAACCGAGCTTGATGGAAAAAATAAATCGCGGAGAGGCTCGTCGCGATGGGTAATTCACGTCCGCCCATTGTCGAGTTCGATATCGAAAGGTGCAGCGCTTTCTCGAATGATCTTGCTGTCAATTTTGACTCTCGCATAATACGCCCCGCTGCTGGCGCATTGGAGCGAGTGCGGAACCATTGTAAAGCAGTTAGTTGATAGTGGTAGGATACCCAAGTGGCCAACGGGGGCAGACTGTAAATCTGCTGGCTTACGCC
>JBDTOW010000175.1:0-7282 GCA_039933075.1 Verrucomicrobiota bacterium
AGCCCGGCGGTCCTGATCCGCAAGCGCCAAGCACGGTGACCACTTGGGGCCCGGGAGCTTTTGACGTTCTTACCACTGGCAGCAACGACTATTGGAACAACGCCGACGGCTTCAACTTCTTGTGGGCGCCGAAGACCAACAGTTTCGACGTCAAGGTCCGGGTCGTCAGCGTTTCGCCGATCAACAACTGGTCGGCCGGCGCCATCGAAGTGCGCGAGGGGCCGCCTACCGACAATGGCAAGGGTTGGGAGTTAAGCCGGCATTATTTCTCCAAGGTGGACTACGGCGGCCCCGGTCGTGTTACCGTCCTCGACAACTCTGGTACTGGGGCGAACTCGTATGAGTTTAATGGCCGCTTGGCGCCGGGGGATCCGACCGTGCGCGAGACGGGAAACGGCGCACCCGGCGGAAGTGTCGGCTGGGGTGGTACCGGTCCTGGTAATCTAAATCCGGTGCCATTCCCGAACGCCTGGATTCGTATTGCGCGGGTCAAGAATGGAACCAGCGATCACTTATTAGGCTACAGTTCGAGCGACGGTGTGAACTGGGACCTGCGACAGGATGTGGACCTGAATGATGAAACTCATGCGGGATTCCTGGATCTCAACGGCAACCCTGCTGGCAAATGGCCGGATGTTTGTTATGTCGGCCTGGGCAGCACTTCGCACACTGGAATAGCAAACAACAACGCGAACAACGACGGGACAGTCGGGGAATTTTGGTACAGTCCGACCGGGCAGCCTTACAGTGCCTACATTATCTACCGCGACTACGGCGATGTGGTTACTGCTACTGCCCCTCCTCCTGTCGGTCCGACGCTGAACTTCCAAGTCGCCACGGATGGCATTATTACCCTGACTTACACAGGGATACTGTACTTTTCTGACACTGTGAATGGTAAATACACGGCTGTCCCGAGTGTAGCGAGTCCGCTCAAAATCGATCCGAAGAAGGCGACCAAGTCAGCGACATTCTATATCGCGGGCCCGTAATTCGCCGGATTAAAGTCCTTACACACTTACACAAGACGGCCGGATCTGTATCCGGCCATCTTTTTTTACAAACTGCAAGTTACGGAGGCTCGCGGTTAATCGGCGGCTGGCCTATAATACCAAATTCCAATTTAGTACTATAACGACACTTGAGGAAATCGGAGCGCGGTCTTGAGGCCGCTTCAACGATCGAACTTCAAAAACGGGGCCAAATTCGATAGAACTGGCCTTGAGTTCAATCGTTGAAGCGGCGTAAACGCCGCGCTCCGTTCGGGCATCAGTCAAGTGTCGCTGTAGCGTTAGTGCTAAAAACACAGTTAGAATCTGAACTGACGTATGATTTTGGGCGAATTCGGCGGTCCCCTCGGGACTTATGCAACCGCGAATTCCAACCCGGCAGTGAATTGCCGGGTTATTCTCAAATCTCCCTCCGGGAGAAACTCCGTCATCCGTTCGACCAGTGCAGGGCTGAAAAATGTTCAAAGTCCTGGCGAAGCCAAGTGCAATCCGGCAGAAGGCAAGCGGCTCTGGAAAGATCTTCATCCGCGCTTATTCGCCTTCATCGAGAGCTTCGACCTCCAACATTGGACGCGCATCGGATCCATGAACCGGTTGGCCGAGGTAGGGCGCGTCACTCCGTGCGCGCCGTCTTTTGCGCGGCAGGAAAGCGTGGTTGCAAGCGTCGGCGCGCAGAAGACTGCTCGCCCTACCTTTCGGTTCATGGATCGTTTGAGGACCTCAACCGCCGGATTCAGACTCAGTCTTGCCGTGCTGGGCCTGGCGGCAGTCTCCCCAGCCGTCGCCGGCGAACTTCATTGGGAAAACCAAGTGGGCTATCGAAGCGCAGCGTTGTCAGTCTCGAAAGATGGGCGGAATGGTTTCACTCGGGTGCCTGGATCGGTTTCCGGAATTCTCTTCACCAATGTTCTTTCCACGGAAAGTGGCGTCCGGACTCAGCTTCGGTTAGCCGGATCGGGAGTCGCGACGGGAGACGTGGATGCGGACGGTTGGTGTGACTTGTATTTTTGCGGAATGGAAGGAGGAAACCGTTTGTATCGGAACCTGGGCGCCTGGCGGTTTGAGGACATTACCGACCGGGCAGGGGTGCGCTGCGCGGGGCAATTTTCGACCGGCGCAGTCCTCGCGGATGTTGACGGGGACCGAGATCTGGATCTGCTCGTCAATTCGATCGGTGGAGGGACGCGGCTGTTTCTGAACAATGGGAAGGGCCGTTTTCAGGAGGCAACCGACCGAGGGTTGCTGAGGACGTACGGAGCGACGACGATGGCTTTAGGTGACGTGGATGGGAATGGCACCCTCGACCTTTACGTGGCCAACAACAATTCGCCCACCGCGCTCGGTGACGAGCCGAACACCCGTTTCACGCTGCAAGTGGTCGAGGGTAAACCGGTCATCAAGGCGGTGGACGGCAAGCCGGTCGAGGGCACCGAGTTGACGGGGCGATATGTGGTCAGTCCCTTCGATAATTCGATTCGCGAGTACGGCCAGCCGGATATTCTGTATTTAAACGACGGTTCTGGTCATTTTTCACAAGTGTCCTGGACCAATGGGATTTTCGTGGACGAGGAGAGGACGACGCTCACAGCGGCGCCCCGGGATTTGGGCTTGTCGGTCATGTTTCGCGACATGAACGAGGACGGAGCTCCCGATATTTACGTTTGCAACGATCTTTTCACCCCGGATCGCATCTGGATTAACGATGGCCGGGGGCGCTTTCGGGCGTTGCCTGGGACGGCCGTGCGGAACTCGAGCGCATTTTCAATGGGGATCGACTTTGCCGACATCAACCGGGACGGGCACGATGATTTTCTCGTGGTGGACATGTTGAGCCGGTACCATCAGCAAAGAACCGTTCAATCTGCACACATGACTCCGGTAACAATCCGGGCCGGAGAGAAAAATGAGCGTATGCAGCTCAAACGAAACGTGCTCCAGTTGAATCGTGGCGACGGGACGTTTGCGGAGATCGCGCAGTTGAGCGGCCTCGAGGCCTCGGCCTGGTCGTGGGCGACATCATTTCTGGACGTGGATTTGGATGGCTACGAAGACGTGCTGATTGCCGCAGGTTACGATCGGGACTCAATGAATGGGGATGTGGACGCCGAAATCGAACGTCGCCGAGCTAAAAGGAACCTTTCGAGCGATGAGATTCGCAACCTCGGATTGTTGTATTCACGCGTGCCCTCGCCCGTCGTCGCGTTTCGAAATCTTGGCAATTTGCGATTCAAGGAAGTTGGACGGCAATGGGGGTTTGATTGGGTGGGAGTGAACCAAGGAATCTGCTGCGCGGACTTGGACAATGACGGTGATCTGGATGTACTGGTCAATAATCTGCATGACCAGGCGGGCGTATATCGGAACGAAGGGACAAATCCGCTCGTCGCCGTGCGGTTGATTGGAGCGGGAGCAAACACTCGGGGGATTGGGTCCAGGATTTGGCTCTATGGCGGGGCCGTGCCGGTGCAGAGCCAGGAGATGATCTGCGGCGGTCGGTATCTGTCTGGCGATGATGCGATGCGGGTGTTTGCGGCGGGGACCGGGACCAATCTGATGCGGATCGAGGTGCGGTGGCGGAGCGGGAAACGGAGCGTAGTGGAAGGGGTCAGGGCAAATCGGGAGTACGAGCTCAATGAAGCCGGGGCGCTGGGAATGTGGGGGGAGCGCAAGCCGGCGCGGAAGCCGATGTTTGAGGATGCAAGCGGCTTGCTTAAACACGTGCATTATGATGAACCGTATGCTGATTTTGAACGACAAGCGCTGTTGCCGCACAAGTTGAGCCAATTGGGGCCTGGGGTGAGCTGGAGTGATGTGGACGGCGATGGGCGTGAGGACTTGTTGGTAGGGAGCGGGCGTGGAGGTCAACTCGAGATTTTCTTGAATCGAGAGAAAGGACAATTTCAGCGTTTGCCGATGGGGGCGTTGTTGGGCCGAGCGGGGGATGACCTGACGACAGTGTTGGGCTGGGCGGGTCGGGACGGGGCCAGGGGCTTTGTGGTGGGGCAGGCCAATTACGAGACCAGCGGGACCAATGGGGTCAAGCGATATGAGCTTTGGGCGGGAGGGATTCAGCCAGGGGAAGTTCTTGGAACGGGACCATCGAGTGTGGGGCCGATGGCAATGGCGGATATGAATGGAGATGGGAATTTAGAATTGTTTGTGGGGGGGCGGGTGAATGCGGGACGATGGCCGGAGGCGGCGAGTTCGAAGCTGTATCGGATACAAGGGGCGAGCTATGTGTTGGATGAGGCGAACAGCCAGGTCCTGGAGCAGGTGGGCATGGTGAGCGGAGCGGTATGGAGCGATTTGGATGGCGACGGTTTTCCGGAGTTGATCCTGGCCTGCGAGTGGGGCCCCCTCAAAGTGTATCACAGCGAGAAAGGGAAGTTAAGGGAAGTGACGAAGGAATGGGGCCTGAACGAATATCAAGGGTGGTGGAACGGTGTTGCTGTGGGGGATTTTGATGGCGACGGGCGGATGGACATCGTGGGGAGCAACTGGGGTCGGAACAGCAAGTTCGAAAAAGGCCGGGGTTCGAGGGAGCCATTGCGAGTGTATTACGGGGACTGGAATGGCGACGGGGTGGTGGAGGTGCTGGAAGGCTATTACGAGAGCGCGCTCAAAAAGTTTGTGCCTTGGCGGGGGCTGAATGGCGTGGCTCGGGGAATGCCCTTGGTGCGGGAGCGGTTTGCGACACACGCGGCGTATAGCGAGGCAGGGATAGACGAAATTTTGGGCGAGCGCGCCCGAGAAGCGAAGATCCGGGAGGCAGTCCGGCTCGATACAACGGTCTTTTTGAATCGGAGTGGGCGATTTGAAGCAGTGGTGCTCCCTGGGGAGGCGCAATACGCGCCCGCCTTTGGGGTGAGCGTGGGCGACATGGACGGAGATGGAAAGGAGGATATTTTTTTGAGTCAGAATTTTTTTGGAGTAGACGAAGAGACGACGCGGTATGACGCTGGGCGGGGCGTCTGGTTGCGGGGAGACGGGCGGGGGAAATTTGAAGCGGTTCCGGGCCAGGTGAGCGGTGTAACGGTGTATGGGGAGGGACGTGGCACTGCGCTGTGCGACTATGATGCGGATGGAAGAGTGGATTTAGTGGTAGGACAGAATGGAGCAGAGACCAAGCTCTATCACAATGTCGGGGCCAAGCCCGGACTTCGGGTGCGCCTGGTGGAGCCGACTGGCAATCCAACGGGGGTAGGGGCCGGAGTGCGGCTGCGCTTTGGGGAGCGGTGGGGGCCAGTGCGGGAGGTGCATGCTGGCAGCGGGTATTGGTCGCAAGATAGCGCGGTGCTGGTCCTGGGGACACCCGCTCCACCCACGGCGGTGTGGGTGCGTTGGCCAGGCGGCAAGACACAACAGGCTGACGTCCCTCCTGGGGCGCACGAGATGACAGTGGTGATGGACCAGAATGCGGAAGGAAAGTAAGGTGTTTTTAGCCGAAGTCACTCGATTGACTTGCGCCTCGAGGCTTAACCAAAGGCGGAATTCACGACCGATACCACGCAGACCATCGATTACATTATCCGCCGCATCCGTGAAATCCATGGCCAAGAGATCGCCAGTTTGTGAGCATTTTTTGCGAGCATCGCACCGACGTGGTTTCCCGGCATTTGCGCGTTGCTTGCGGTTCCGCCGCGAAGTGTTCATCTGTTGTTTGCTTTTTCTTCGGGCACTGCCGTTGGTAGCCGAGGAGACTGAATCGGGTTCTGGTTACAGGAGCCGTGCGTTGAAGGTTCCGTCAACCGGGAAGATCGGTTTCTCTCGACTCCCTGGCAGCGTCACCGGGATCACGTTCACCAATCGGCCGAGCGATGCGGCGGCGGCCGCGAACCAAATCCGGATGAATGGTTCCGGTGTCGCGGAAGGAGATGTGGATGGCGACGGATGGTGCGATCTGTATTTTTGCGGTCTGGAAGAAGGAAACCGCCTGTTCCGCAACCTCGGAGACTGGCACTTCCATGAAACGCAACGTGCTCCAGTTGAATCGCGGCGATGGGACGTACGCGGAGATTGCCCAGTTGTGCGGACTCGACGCTTCGGAGTGGTCCTGGACGGCGGTGTTTCTGGATGTGGATCTCGACGGCTACGAGGATGTCCTCATCTCGACGGGACACGACTTCGACACGCAGGATTCTGACATGCAGGAGCGAATGAACGCGCGACGGCCGGCGCCTCGTGAGAAGGTTTCCGGGCGTCTGCTGGAATACCCTCGATTACCTTCGCCGATGCAGGCCTTTCGTAATTTGGGCAATCTGCATTTCAAGGAAGTTGGGCAGGAGTGGGGATTTGATCGGATGGGGGTCAAGCACGGAGTCTCCTCTGCGGATTTGGATAATGACGGTGATTTGGACGTGATCACGAACGACCTGAATGACGAAGCAGGGGTGTACCGAAACGAAGGCGTAAGGCCACGGGTGGCGGTGCGACTGAAGGGGGTGGGGGCAAACACGCGGGGGATCGGATCGAAGATCTGGCTGTATGGCGGGGCTGTGCCAGCGCAAAGCCAGGAGCTGATCTGCGGGGGACGCTATTTGTCCGGCGACGAAGCGATGCGCGTCTTTGCCGCGTGGACCGAGACCAACCGGATGCGGATCGAGGTGCGGTGGCGCAGCGGCAAACGTAGTGTCGTGGAAGGTGTCAGGGCCAATCGGGAATATGAAATCGATGAGGCCGGGGCGGAGGAGAAGCGGGGGGGAACCCCAAAACCTTCGCGGGCTGCGAGCACATTGGGCAATGCGGTAACTATTCAGGTCGGATCGCGACCGGGGACCGGTCGCGGTCCTAAGCAGTAGGTAATGCGGCTAACGGTGAATGAGCAGGAAAGCAAAACCAGAAACGCTTCGGCGTGCAGCTTCGCTTCCGGAACCGGCCCTGTCGAAACGGAGGCGAAAGGTGTTCTGGGTGGGTACCTTGGTCCTCCCGGTCTTCCTTCTCTTCGGAGTAGAACTCACGCTCCGGTTGGTTGGATTCGGATATCCAGCCGACTTTTTCGTTCGGGCGGAAACTGGACCTCCCGGCCTGTTCACGGAAAACTCAAAATTCGGCTGGCTCTTCTTTCCGCAAGGGCTCGCCCGTGCGCCGGACCCCGTTCGGCTTTCGAAAACGAAGCCCTCGGGGACGTGCCGAATTTTCGTCTTCGGAGAATCGGCAGCGCTCGGAGATCCTGAACCGGCGTACGGGTTCTCGCGGATTCTGCGAGAGCTGCTCGAGGAACGCTGTCCGAACACCAAGTTCGAAGTTGTCAACGTGGCGATGACCGCGATCAG
>JBDTOW010000176.1:0-7272 GCA_039933075.1 Verrucomicrobiota bacterium
CTGTGGACCGCTTCGGAGAAGCCGGCGTTTGCGTTTGATGATCGTGTTCACCTGCACGAGGTCATCGCGGAAGTGCTGGCGAAACTAGAAAAGAATTTTGCCGATAAAAACATCCAGGTCGAAAACCATGTACCCAATACTCTCCCCGCTCTTTCGGTCGACAAACCGAAATTCTATCGGCTCTTCGAACTCCTCTTGAAAGACGAGATCGTCAGCTTGCCAGCCGGGAGCAAAGTCACGTTGTCTGCGCAACTGGCCGCTGCCGGATTTGACCAAGCGACTGAGATTGAAGTGGAGGTACGTGATAACGGTCCGGGACTGCCCCAAGATGCGCTCCGGATGCTCTTCGACCCGTTTGCCTCGCGAAATGATAGTCCCATGGAATATGGGATCAATTTGATGGCTTGCTTTTTCATCGTTCACCATCACTGCGGCAAGATCGAAGCCAGGAGTGAGTCTGGGAGCGGGACCACCTTCACCTTGCGACTGCCGACAGACCCCAACCAGCGTCCCGCAATTGATGAAAACCGTGATTTCCTTCACAAGATTCTTTTAAATGAACGATTGTGGGAGAAGTTGATCACCGCAGACTAGTTTTTCGGACCCGGCTCGGGTCAGACGAGATATGAATTCACTAAAGTAATAAGGGTTAGATTAATATTCTTATTGCCGATCCGCTAATCGGCGCTAGGTTTTTAACCCGTAAAAAGCATATATTATCGAAAAACCGCAAGACAGACCGAAGCCGAACCCGGGTAGTCCCACCTTGAAAACCATCCTGGTGCTGGCCCAACACCCGGAAACCGTGGAGTCGGTTCGAACGGGACTCGAAGCTGAGCGTTATCGAGTCATCCATCGAACAAATGTGGAGGAGGCGGAACCATTCTTGAGACAAGGCTTCCTTAATGCTTGCATTGTCGACATCGAGCTGAGCGATGTCCAAGGGATCTGGATCATTGAAAAACTGAAGCGACGCCTTCCCACCTGCCCCATTCTCGTCTATACGGACAACAAACAGTGGGAGTGGGAAGAAGAGGCATTCCTGCAGGGCGTGGAGCATGTCCTGACCAAGCCGGTAAGGGCCCGTTTGCTAAATGCGCTGCTCGATCGCCTGTGGGCGAAACAAGCCTCCAGCCCTTCGCACATCCCAGCCGGAGCGGGTCAAATGCAAGCGCTGCCATACCGTGCCGCTTCGCTCGCGAAACCCGTCGATGCCAGTCACAGTGGCTTCAAGGCGTTGGAAGTTCTCCGCGACTCTTCCGCGATCTTGACCCATTCACTTTGCGCGGAGGCTCTGCTCAAACAATTTCTCCTTCTGCTGCGCGAGATTATCGGAGTGAACCGCGCGGCGGTTTTCCTTCGCAAGCCGTTCGGAATCTTTGGCGAGCGGCTCAAGCTGGAAGAAACCAGGGGATTCCGTTCGGCGTGCGCCATCGGACTATCGCCGGGGCTTCTGGAACATTTCGAGTTGTCGTTTGAAACGGGGATTGGTGGGTTTCTTTTTCGAGAGGGCAGAATTTTGAGACGCGACAGCGACGAGGCGCATCTGGACGTCGAGATGCAAAAGGAGTTCGAGTTGCTTGGCGCGCAAGTGGCGATACCAATTCTGGACCGGGAAACTCTGCTCGGAGTAGCGGCATTCGACGGGCGGGTTACGGGCCAGCCGCTGGCGAATACTGAGTTGGAACTGATTTTTCATCTGCTCGAGGATTTGGGGCTGGCGATTAAAAACATCTGGTTGCACGACCAACTGGTCTCAAATCACGAGATGATGGCGAACATCCTGAGCCAGCTAAACAACGCGTGCATTGTTGTCAGCAGCGATTTGAACATTCTCCACGCAAATAAGACCGCCCACAGATATTTCGCCCGAGCGGGTCATCGCGGCGCCGGCCTCGAGTTCAACGACCTGCCGCAAACCCTCGGCAGCAAGGTTTATCAGGTGCTCAAGACAGGGGCCGGCATTTCGACTTTCAAGTACAGCCCTCCGGATTCCCCAAAAACCGTTTATCGGATCAACATCGTGTCGTTCCAGCAGCAGAACTCGCAAATGCCGAATTCGGCGCTGCTCGTGGTGGAAGATCACAGCCAGTCCGAACAATTACAAAGTCTCGAAATCGAGACGGCGAATCTACGTCTGGTTACTTCGATGGCAGAACGGCTGGCGCACGAGATTGGAAACTCGATTGTTTCACTTTCCACCCATCAACAATTGTTGCAGCAAAAGTATGATGATCCGGAGTTTCGCCAGTCGTTGACCAATGCCATGGCGGAAAGCGTCAAACGCATCTCGAGGCTGGCCAAACAAATGTTGTTTCTGGCGCGGGATAATTTCGAACAGGGCGATCTGATTTCTATCAAGCAATTGGTGGAAGAAGCATTTTACGAGGCGCAGAATTTTCACCCGGGAAAAGCAGCCCACTTGCATTTCGACAACAAAGCGCAACCGGTGACTATCCCGGTCGATCACGCTGGGCTGAAGCACGCACTCTCGGAAATTATGCTGAATGCGTTGCAAGCAAGCGAGCCAGACACCCAGGTCACGGTGACCTCTCACCCCAAACAAGATACAACGGGCAAACGCTGGGTGGAGATTCAAATCACCGACCAGGGTCCAGGCTTCAGCGAAGAAAGCGCCGCCCATGCTCTCGAGCCTTTCTACACCACGCGGAATGTAGGAATTGGATTGGGGTTGGCCGTGGCTAAGAGAATTGTCGAAAAGCATCGCGGGAAAATCGAAATCGTTCCGAGCGAAAACAACGGCTCGAATCGTGTGGTCATTTCTCTGCCAGCGGAATGAGGCTCGGACTGGATAAACCGCCGTCTCCATAGATCTCCGTAATGCGCCGCAATGCCGCAATGATTACTCTTGTAAGTGGGGGGGATTTCAGCGTATAAAGCTTTACCAGCGGATCACTGTAACAGTGAAACTAGACTCAATTTATTGCCGTTCAGTTGGATGCTGTTGGGGTTCCAATAGCCACACCCGGTATGTCTTCTGGCGCGCAAAACCTAACGGAACGATAGAGGATTCATCATCTCGAGATTGGATTGCCCATGCCCACACTTGCGTTGACTGACGAGCCTTTCCAGCCGGCGATTGCCGATGCGGAAGACAGTGGCAAACGCAATCTGTTGGTTTGCGATGATGAGGAGGGCCCGCGCCAGTCACTCCGGATCGTTTTCAAAGAGACTTATAATGTTCTCCTCGCCAACACTGGAGCACGAGCAATTGAGCTGGCGGAGTCAAACCCGATCGATGCGGCTGTTTTGGACATTCGAATGGCGGGAATGTCAGGCATTGATGTGCTCAATCGACTTAAGCAGATCGATCCGGCCATTGAGGTCATCATGCTCACTGCTTTCGAAACGATCGAAACCGCCCGCCAGGCGTTGCGGCTCGGGGCCTGTGATTATCTCAATAAGCCCTTCGATATCTCCACGATACGAACCGCGGTTGGCAGCGCAATGGAGCGGCGTTCGCTTTCCAATCAGATTCGCTCCAACAATCAGAAGCTCGAGGAACTGCAGGATGAGCTGAAACAACAGAAAATGCAGGAGGAGATTGTCCGCACTCGCGGGGAAATCTACGGCAGCATCATCCACGATATCAACGGGCCGCTGACCATCATCTCGGGCTTTATCGAGATCATCAGCCAACGAATCGGCAACGCATCCGTCGTCGCGGGCCAGGATCTGGAGTTGGTCAAGGATCGACTGACACGAATTACCCGGCAGCTCACCAACTGCATCGACATTTCGAGGCGGTATCTCAGTTTTCTCCGCGAAAATTCCGCGGCAACCACCCGGGTGGGCGTCAACCAAATCCTCACGGATCTTTGGGAGCTTTTGAAATTCCATCCGAGCGTCAGGAAACATCAGCTCTTCATCAAGCCCCTCCCGGAGGACATTCAACTGGAAATGAATGGGACGGATTTGATTCAGATGCTGTTGAATTTGACCACGAACGCCTTTCAATGCAGCTCAACTCCGATGCGCGTCAATATTCAAGGCAGCCTTCAGCCGACACCGCTGGATTTGACTTTGTACCAGGACGGGCCGGAAAGCCGCTTTATCAGCCGGGAGGGTTTTCTCCATACACAGCCGCTGTTGGCGCTTTCGGTTCAGGACAATGGTCCGGGCATTTCTCCGGAAAATATGCCCAAAATATTCAACGCTTATTTCACAACCAAAATCGATCAGCATGGCAGCGGCCTGGGACTCTCAATCGTACAACGGCTAATCACCGAGAATCACGGGGCCATCTACCTCACCTCCAAAGTCGGTCACGGGACTACTTTTACGATCTTCCTGCCCACGGCGCTCTACCCCGCGTGATCCACGCGAGATAGTTTTTGCAGCTGCCTCCTGAAGTTTAACCTGCCCCATCGTGGCGAGAAACTACACGGAACAGACGTTCTTCTATGAGCGTTGGCGAGCTATCAGTAGCGGCATCCTGGAGGCAGCCGGAAACACCTTTCTGTTGCTCATTGCCGTACGCTGGTTTAACACCGGAGCGCTGGCGAAAGCTTTGGTCGCCGCTAGTGGCAGCGTTGGACTGGTTCTCACCCCTCTGATTGTCTCGCGAGTCGAATCTTTCGGATGGCCAACCTCGAAGGCGGCCTCACGCATCGCTGCTGTGGGAGCCGCCAGCTTCCTGGTCATGACGTTATTCCCCGTATTGCCCGTGTTTGTTATCGGCAGCGTGGTGGCCATGGCCGCCTCTTCCGCAGCCATCCCTTTGGTGACGCAGATGTATCAGGAGAACTATCCCGAAGCGAAACGTGGACGACTTTTTTCGCGCACCATCATGATTCGAATTGGCATCGCAGCCCTGTTTAGCAAAGTGGCGGGCGATGCCCTCTCCGTAAGGATCGAGCATTTTTTATGGTTATTGCTGGTCTTCGCCGCGGCATTCGGGTTCGCGAGTTTCTGTCTGGCGCGCTGTCCCTCGCAACCGTTGACCGCTTCTGTCGGAAAACACCCGTTCCGAGCGCTGCGGTTCGTGCGGACGGATCGGCTGTTTCGTCAAACTTTGATCTGTTGGATGTTGATGGGTTTTGCGAATCTGATGATGAATCCCCTGCGAGTCGAGTACCTGGCAAACCCCAAATACGGCCTGACGTTAACGGTGAGCGCGATCGCCCTGTTTACTGGAGTCATTCCTAATCTGGTCCGATTCGTGTTGAGCCCGGTCTGGGGCTGGTTTTTCGATCACATGAATTTTTTTGTTCTGAGAATAACGCTGAACCTTGGGTTTGCGCTTGGCATCCTCGCCTTTTTTACCAGTCATAGCCAGGCAGGTTTGGTCATCGGGGCCATCATCTATGGCGTCTCCAACGCGGGTGGAGACGTCGCGTGGAGTCTCTGGGTGACCAAGTTTGCTCCCCCTGAGCGCGTCGCCGACTACATGGCTGTGCACACTTTTTTTACCGGCGTCCGCGGGGTGATCGCGCCTATTGTCGCTTTTCAATTGGCCTTGAGCCTTCCCATGGTCGTCCTCGGCCTCATCAGCTCGGCCTTAATCGGAGCGGCTACTTTGTTGTTGGTTCCGGAAATCAGATTCGGCCGAAGGATTGTTCCGGCGGTGGCCTTGATTGAAGAAGTTTCCGAATAGGCTCGGTCACCGGCTCGTCCTGTGCTTTTCCAGCCGCTAACTCTCAGGCGGTTTTTCCGCAGCGGCACGGCAAGCATCGGCGACCCGGGACAGGTTTTCCAAAAAGGTCTCCCGTTGCTCCGCCGGCAGGACAGACAGCGCTTCCGCCTGCAAGGCGCTGGCGATTTCCCGGATCTCCGTGTATTTGCGTTTCCCGGCGGCTTTCAGGCAAATCCGATGGGCGCGTCGATCCGTTTCGTGCGGTTTTCGTTCCAATAGACCAGCCACGTCCATCCGCTCGAGCAGGGAAGCGATCGTGTTGGGGTCGCTCGTGATAAGTTTGGTCAATTGCCTTTGTGTTAGCCCGTCAGGATCACCCTCCAGAACGGTGCGCAGCACGGTGAATTGGTCAGGCGTAACTCCCGTATGGGCAATTCGGCGGCGAAAAGCCTGGTTCAGACCGTACCAGGCCCGGCGGAGGAGAGGCGGAAGACGACGGCGTCCCGGCGAATCAATCGGAAGATCGCCCGGGTTAGTGGATATTTTCGCTACGGCCATAACAAATTTGAATGTCCTGCCAAGATTATACGTATAGGTATTATTTGGGTTGCAAACTTTCCAGACGTGTAGAATAGTGCCTGCCATCTGGGAAGAAAATTGTTTTGCAAGCAATGCTTTTGAGACAAACAATCTCGTTCGACATTTCGGAAAACGGTCTAATCATGAAACGCTCACTTGGAACCATTCATGGCCTGCTCAGCATTCTTATCGTGCTCGGCTCCTTGCCCTCCCCGCGCCTGGAGGCCGCTCCTGCACGCGGCTGGCTGGGTTGGCGTGGACCACAGCAAAGTGGCGCCTCCGCCGAAAAGAACTTGCCGGACAAAATCGCGATTCAGGAAGCGCTCTGGACGGCGGATCTGCCGGGACAGTCCACTCCGGTGGCCGCCGATGGCAAAGTTTATATCATGGGCTATCTCGGGGAGGGGCCGGATCTTCAAGAAGTTCTCGTTTGCTTCGACGCAGAAACCGGGAAAAAACTCTGGCAAAAAGGCTTCAGCGATTTCCTGAGCGATATCATTTATCATCGGTATGCCACCTCGAGTCCAACCATCGATCCGGAAACAGGAAACGTTTATATGCAGGGCACGCAGGGGATTCTTGCTGCCTTTACCGCTGACGGAAAGCCGCTTTGGGATCTTTCGATGATGGAGATGTACGGCCGGCTGACATTTCCAAACGGCCGGACGGGTTCGCCGCTTATCGATCGCGACCTGGTAATAACGCGAGGGATTACGGCGAATTGGGGTGCCCACGGCCCGGCAGGCGATCGTTTCTATGCGTTCGACAAGAAGACAGGCGAACTGGTCTGGACTTCGACTCCGGGCGGCCGTCCCAGTGACAACTCGTTCTCGTACCCGGTTCTCGGCTGGCTGAATGGGAAGCGCGTGTTTTACGCCTCTACCGGCGATGGCAGCATTGTTTGCGTCAACGCCCGGACCGGTGACCCGCTCTGGCGAATCCCATTGTTCAAGGCTGGCATTAATTCCTCGGTGTTGGTGCACAACAACGACAAAATCATAGCGATCTATGGCACGCCTTACGAGCCCGGCCAGATGGTGGCGATGAAAATTCCCACGGTCATGCCCGCCAGCGCTGCGGCGGGGCCGATCATTGTG
>JBDTOW010000177.1:0-7262 GCA_039933075.1 Verrucomicrobiota bacterium
GGTTGCGGGGATGATCTTGGATCAAGGGGCACCGCCATCGTTTGGGGTGTGAAAAAGAACCAGGCGATTGGTTCATCAATTCATCACGCGTTAGCTGTCGGTTCCTGCTTGTTTAGTCCGGACGGATCACGCTTGCTCGTGTCCAGCGCCGACGGCGTCGCTCGGATTTGGCGCATAGAGAACGGCACAGCCGAGTCGCTGGAAATGCGACACGAGCGGGGCATTCGCTTCAGCGGATTTGCAGAAGGCGGAAGACTCATTTGGACTGCGAGCTCAGATCACACGGCACGTTTCTGGGATGCGAAGACCGGGGACCCAGTGAGTCCCGCTCTCCGCCATTCGGGGTCTTCCGGTGAGGCGACGCATGACGAACGCCGCCATATGCTGATAAGCGTCAATCAAACTGAAGGTTCAATTCGCCTCTGGCCGATCGCGGCAGCGGAGGCTCCGGTGGAGGAACTCGTCGCCTTATCCAAGATCCTTTCAGGCCGAACCCTCGAAGCTTACGGTACGCTTGCGCCGATAACACCGGCGGTGCAAGACGCCCTCTGGCAATCATGGCGCGGCAAATCGCATACTCTCTCAGGTTACCAAGGCACAAACCCAAAGTCCAACTGACAGGCCTCGTCGGCCTCGAAGCTGCCAGTGGACAAATGGAATATTTCAGCATTCGCTTGAGGCAATTTCCGTAAAGTGGCAGGAACAACGTGCCGCACTACTTGGCGGCAGCAGCGCTGTGTCCTTACCTGTTTCCAAGCCTCCGCGGTTACACCATTTGCCCACCGTTTCAGCGCCACGGTTTCGGAGCCTTCAGGAAGATTCAAAGCCAGCGCCGCCCAGCTCGTGGCGGCGGCGGATATCCAGGAATCGCGCCCGTGCGGGAATCCTCTGTCCATTGTCGGTTGGAACAGATTTCACTTCTCCTTCCGCGACCGCAGGACTAAATTTCCGCAACTCGACTCGATGTTGGACAAGGCCCCACAATTCTGTTCTGCGATCCGGCGACAAGTCGGGACTGGCCTAATATCGGCATTTCTCTCTTTCCTGAGCCAATCGGTGCTGGCCGTGGAGTTTGAATCATTCGAAAAGAATATCCAACCCCTCCTGCAGGAGCGCTGCGTTAAATGCCACGGACCTGAAAAGCAAAAAGGCGGACTCCGCCTGGATAGCCGGGCAGAATTGTTGAGAGGCGGTGACGACGGGCTCGTGATTGCTTCCGGCAAAAGCTCGGAAAGTCCGCTGATCAGCCGCGTGTCCGGCGTCGGCCCCGATAAAGTAATGCCACCCAAAGGGGATCGATTGACGATTGAACAAATCGATCTGCTCCGAAAATGGATCGATCTCGGCGTTCCTTGGCCGGAGGTCGCCAAAACAAACGACGTGCAACCGACCTTATCGGACCATTGGGCTTTTCAACCGCCTAAACTTCCGCCGGTACCGGCGGTAAGGAATCGAAGATGGGCTCGCAACCCGATCGACCATTTCGTTCTTGCGCAACTCGAAGAGAAAGGACTTGCGGCGGCGCCGGAAGCGGATCGACGCACCCTGGTGCGCCGCCTGAGTCTCGATCTCGCCGGCCTGCCGCCCACGCCGGAAGTGGTCGAAACATTCATCAACGATCCGCGCAGCGACGCCTACGAACGCCTCGTGGATCGGCTGCTGGCTTCGCCGCACTACGGCGAACGCTCGGCGCGATATTGGCTCGACCTCGCGCGCTTCAGCGAGAGTCACGGCTTTGAGTACGACAAACCTCGCGATCATGCGTGGCGATATCGCGACTACGTCATCCGGAGCTTTAACTCCGACAAAACGTACCCGCAGTTCATCCGGGAACAGTTGGCTGGCGATGTCCTGGAGCCGATCACTCGGGACGGCATCATCGCGAGCAGTTTCCTGGTTGCCGGCCCGTGGGATGAAGTCGCGAACAACCAGGTAGGCCAGCTTATGAAAGCCCGCGCCCGCGATGAGGAACTTGAAGACGTCGTCAGTGCGGTGGCCCAAACTTTCCTCGGGCTTACCGTCAACTGCGCCCGCTGCCATGCGCACAAATTCGATCCGATTCCGCAAGCCGACTACTATCGGTTCAAATCCGTCTTCCAAGGTGTGCGTTACGGAGATCGGCCGATTCTCACGCCGGACGAATTGCAGAGCCACAGCAACCAGGTCACGCAATTGAAACAAAGCATTGGCGCGCTCGAGAACCAAATCGCCGAGATGGAACCAACGGAGGAGATCCTGCAAGCATTCACCGACAGCCAGAGCAGGCAGCGAGCATCGCTTCTGGCCGAGTTGCAATCAGAGCGAGGCGTGTTGGGCAAAATCCCAACGATCCCGCTCGCGTATGCCGGTTCGCGCCAGCAACCCGAGCCCACGCATCGACTCGTGCGTGGTGACGTGGAAAGGGAAGGGGAATTGGTAAGCCCCGGAGCGTTGTCCGTTGTCGCCAAGCCCTCTCCTGAATTTGGCCTGGCGCCGGACGCCCCCGAAGCGGATCGTCGAAGGAGGTTCGCCGAGTGGATTTGCAACGCCGACCATCCGCTCACCGCGCGCGTGATGGTGAATCGCATCTGGCAACAACACTTTGGCAACGGCATCGTGGGAACTCCGAGTGATTTCGGCGTGAACGGCGAGAGGCCCAGCCACCCGGAGTTGCTCGATTGGTTGGCGCTCCAATTCATCGAACAGGGCTGGAGCGTAAAACAGCTCCACCGTTTAATTGTCACTTCCAGTACCTACCGGCAATCTTCGATATTCAATCATAAAGCCGCCGGTATCGACGCGGATAACCGGTTGCTTTGGCACTTTGCCCCGCGGCGGCTCGAAGGCGAAGCGGTGCGTGACGCTATCCTGATCGTTAGCGGCCGGCTCAACGCCGAAATGAGCGGTGCGAGCTTCCGTCCTTTCGCGATCGAATCATTCGGTTCCGTGTTCTACAAGCTGACCGACCGCGATGAACCCGAGTTCAACCGCCGCACGATTTACCGGATGAATGTCAATTCCGGAAAAGATCCCTTGCTTGATGTGTTCGATTGTCCGGATCCTTCCTTCAAAACTCCACTCCGTCGCGTCACGACAACGCCTCTGCAAGCTCTCAGTTTGATGAACAATTCATTCGTGCAACGGCAGGCGAAATATTTCGCCGATCGAGTGAACCGAGAGGCGGGTGAGAGTCTCTCAGCTCAAGTCAACCACGCCTATCTGCTCGCCTTCGGCCGCGAGCCAAATCCCGACGAAAGCGGCCGCGCCGCCTTACTGGCCAAGGGCCACGGCGTTCAAAATGTTTGCTGGGCCCTGCTGAACGCGAGCGAGTTTTTGTATTTGAAGTAGGATACCGAAAACTTGAGCAAATCGCCGATGGCTGATAAGCTTTTCACCGATTGAAAAGTCCGTACAAAATTCAACGTTCCCGCCAAATTCGCAGTTTCGCCCCGCGGCTGTCGCGTCGCGATTTCCTGTGGCAGGCCGGCGGCGGGTTGGGCGGCATCGCTTTGGCCTGGTTGCTCAACGGAGAGGCGCAAGCCGAAAGCGCCCGGGTTGTTTCGATTAAATCTCCTTACCGGCCCAAACCGTCAGACTTTTCCGGCAAAGCCAAACGGGTTGTGCACATCTTCGCCGCGGGTGGTGTCAGCCATATCGATACGTTTGACTACAAGCCCGAACTCGAAAAGCACCACGGCCAGGCGCTCACCGGAAAGGGCAAATACGATCCCTTCTTCGGCCAGCCTGGCAATCTGATGAAAAGTCCCTGGCGCTTCGAACGCCGCGGAAAGAGCGGACTCTGGGTCAGCGATCTGCTGCCCAATCTGGCCACCTGTGTCGATGACATCACGTTCATCCAGTCGATGGTAAGTAGGAGCAACAACCATACACCCGCAACTTTTCTGGCAAACAGCGGCTTCACGATGAACGGCTATCCCAGCCTCGGGGCCTGGTTATCGTATGGACTGGGATCGGAGAATGAAGATTTGCCGGCGTTCGTCGTCCTCCCGGATTCACGCGGGCTTCCCGCCGGTGGCGCGATCAACTGGTCGGCGGGATTCCTGCCAGCAACGCATCAAGGCACCGCGTTTCGAACCAATGCAAAGGAGCCGATCGCCGATCTAAATACGCCGCCGGACGTCAGACCTGCCGCGCGCGAGGCGAGCATGACGTTGCTGGCGCAGATGAACCAGGAATTCGCCGAGAGAAATCCGGGCGACACCGGACTGGCCGCGCGCATCCGCTCGTATGAACTCGCCGCCCGCATGCAAGCAAGCGTTCCAGAGGTGATCAGCTTCGACAACGAAAGCCAGGCGACCAGGAGACTCTACGGTCTCGATTCCGACGCTTCCGCGGGGTTTGGCCGCAACTGCCTGCTTGCGCGGCGTCTGCTGGAGCGTGGCGTCCGCTTCGTCCAGATTTTCAACGGAGGCGCGTTCGGTTCACCGCGCATCAACTGGGACGCGCACGAGGACCTCGTCGAGAACCACAACAAACAAGCCGCGGTCATGGATCAGCCGGTTGCCGGCTTGCTCAAGGACCTTAAGGCGCGGGGCATGTTGGATGACACGCTGGTTATCTGGTCCACCGAATTCGGCCGCACGCCGGTGACGCAAGGAATCAACGGGAAAGGCCGCGATCATCATCAATTGGCGTTTACCTGCTGGCTGGCTGGCGCAGGACTAAGACCTGGCATCAGCTACGGCGCCTCCGACGAAATCGGTTTCAATGTGGGCGAAAACCCGGTCACGACCTATGATTTCCACGCAACCATCCTGCATCTGCTGGGATTGGATCACACGAAGCTGACGTTTTATCACAACGGCATTCAACGCCGGCTGACCGACGTGCATGGCCAGGTAGTGAAAGAAATCCTGGCCTGATGATTTGTCCGGGAAACACCGCAAAGTCGCGAAAGACCGCAGAGATTCTCAAGGTGAGTAGGCAGGCAAAATATGGCGGGCGAAACATTTTTCGTTATTCGTCATTTGTCTGGCGGGTTATTCGTTGCGTCTCCATGGATCGCGCTGGAAAGCGCCGTCGTCGCTGCTCTGCCAGTTCTGCCGGCGCACTCCAAATACACCCCCGCGCACGTTGGACTGCGGCGGCACGACGGCACGACATCGCTTTTCCTGCACGCTTCGCCGACAATGAAACTCTCGAAACGGACTGACAATCCTCGCCTTCTCCAGCGCGCAGCCAAAGCGGGAACATGTCCCCGCACTCCAAATACATCACGCCCTCCTTGGACTGCGGCGGCACGACGCCGCTTTTCCTGCACGCCTCGCCGACAATGGAAACTCTCGAACCTGACTAACACTCTCGCCCTTTTCCAGCGTGCAGCCAAAGCGGGAACATGTCCCCGCACTCCAAAATGCTGCCGGGCCATAGCGTTCCCGATCCGTGGTTCATCGACCCTATGGGCGCGCGAGTGCGGGTGAGGGCTCTCCCATGAAGCTCAGGGTGCTATCAGCATCGTGTCCGTTGAGGGGAATCGGCGGGCCCTGCGTCACACGTTTATTTTTCATCAGAGCCCGCCATCCTTCAATCTTGAAGGAGATTCTGAAAAATAATTCGTGTTCTGAGATTTGAGCTGGCGATTGAAAAGCGGGTCCGGCAAATAAATCTGCCGAACCCGCGCACCTGTTTGTGTTACTTGCGCAACCGGTAGAACTTGCTCCCGGCGCCAATTTGGACGGTCACTGAATTGTTCACAACATTGGGCACGGTAGTCCAGGTTGGATTTGAAAGGCTATCGGCACTTTCCAACGTAAAGCCGGTATCTGATGCCGGCCACGAGAGCGTGACGCTTGTGCCGCTCTTGGTGATCGTAAGGGTCGGTGAGCCAGGCGGCGGCGGTTGAGATGTAACCAGTGACGGCACCGAGTATACGGCCCAATTATCAATGGCCCAGTACCAACTGGAAGTGCCGGCCTGGAACAAGCGAAACTGGACTGTCTGCTGGTTGTCCGCACCGGGCACGCGGAACAATTCGATGCGCTTGGACTCCGTGCCGTCATCATTGACGCGGCCTTCGATATAAGGCGCAAGACCTGGCGCGATGGGGGCCTTGAGAAAGAAGCCGTAATAGCCCCCCACCAATTGACCGCTGGCATCGGTGTACTTGGCAACGTCGCCATAGGGGGTCAGCATGGTTTTGGTAACATCAATGTTTCCCTGACCATCGCGAAAGATATCGGTCACACCTTGAGAGTCATTTCCATCCTGTAGCCAATAAAAGACCGGCTTCCAACTCGTTCCGCCGTCCACCGTGTATTCAATACCTACGATATCATCCTGATTCTTCTCATACGCGCTATCGAAGGCGATGACGACACCAGCGTTGGTGGCGAGGTTATAAACCGGCGTTTTGACGTATTGGATCTGTCCAGGCGGCCCATTCTGGCGAGAGTCAGATTCTGCTCGCATGTAATGGTTGACCAGGAGCGGGTTTGTATCTTCCGCGAAAAGTGTACCGTTAAGTTCTTGTGGCGCAAACGCGCTCACTCCAGTGTCCTTGGTGATGCTGAAAGATTTATCCACCACCACCCACCCCAAATAGAAATCGGAGCTGAGGTTAGACGAGTCATTGCCAGCGTTTTGGTTACCTGTGTGGTTCTCCGCAACCCATCCTGTCGGAACCAATGGATCCGGATCGGCGGCAGTTGACTCGAAATCCTCGAAGTAGAGCGGGGAGGGGAGGGTGTAATTGCGCAGCAGATTAAAGCTCCAGATATTCGTGTGCCGAGAACCGCCCACATCGGCATAGACCAACTGGGCGCTGTGAACCGTCCTCGGCAACTGCAGGCCGGTGGGCGTGTAAGCCAGAGTCGTGAGACCGCCCGTCGAAGTTGGGGTCGCGGTGATTGGAGAGCCATCGACAGTGAGAGCAACCGAAGATGCGTCGACCTTGTCACTGGATCCGTCACTGATCGTGATACTGACACTTTTGAAACCAACGTCAGGGCCCGCAAACGTCGAGATGAAAGCTGTCGGGCCAGCATGTTTCACGAAAGTTCCAACGGTGGAAGTCCGTTTCCAATAGGCTTTCACTGCGGTAGGATCGGTGGAATCATTGACCAATACTTTGCTTCCATCAGTTTTGACGGTGTAGAATTCTAAACCGAAATCGCCGGTGTTGTCGGCCATTTTGTTTTGTCGGAAAAATACCAGCCGCACGGGATAGATCCCATCGGCTTGGGCGACCACTCCGAACTGCGTCTCACTCGTGATGCGGCGGAAGTCAAAAATACCCAACTGAACACCGAACTGATCGTATGGGT
>JBDTOW010000178.1:0-7250 GCA_039933075.1 Verrucomicrobiota bacterium
GCTTTTGGCGTAGCGCAGATTTGTAATCTGCTGTATCGCAGAATTGCATTCTGCGGCGGGTCGGTAAGTGCCAGTGCGATCAAACCTTCGGACACTCTGCCGATTGCAAATCGGCGATACGGCAGATTGCAAATCTGCGCTACGAAACCGCGCTGTGCGCTAAACATACCCTGGAACCGGATCGAAATGCGGACCTGATTGAATGACATTTCTGCCCATTGTCGGACGTGAACTCCGCGTAGCAGCTCGGCGCCGGGGCACCTACTGGACCCGTTTCTATGCCGCACTGGTGGCGATTGTTGTCAGCGCCATCGTTTGCGGTTTCATGCGCGAGAGCCCGCCGGCTCAGTTGGGTCCCGCCTTATTCTCGCCGCTCGCCGTCATGCTTTTCAGCTTTTGTCTCTTCGCCGGCATGTGGAACACAGCTGATTGTGTCAGCGAGGAAAAACGCGAAGGGACATTGGGTCTTTTGTTTTTGACCGATCTGAAAGGTTACGACGTTGTCCTGGGAAAACTATTTGCCAACTCAGTGAATTCCATTTACGCCGCGCTGGCGATCTTTCCAGTTCTCGGATTGCCGCTGGTGATGGGAGGGGTGGCGCCGATAGCTTTTCTGCTGATCGGATTGGTGCTCGCCAATACTTTGCTCTTCTCGCTGTCCGCCGGCATTTTTGTCTCGTCGATCAGCAAGGATACTCGCCGCGCCACTGCCGGAACGATTCTCTTGATTCTATTCGTCGTCGGAGGCTTGCCGGCGCTCGGATATTTCGTAGCCGAATATCTCTGGAAAAAACCGGCGTTGGCGGATTACTCATTGTTCCTGCTCCCGAGCCCCGGCTACACATTCGGGCTGGCAACTGGCGCCGCGACGACGAGCAAGGTTTCTCCGTGGTTTTGGCATTCGTTGCTCGCGACGCAGTTCCTCTCATGGTTGTTTCTTGCGCTCTCCTGTTTCATAGTGCCACGCTGCTGGCAGGATCGGCCGCAAGGAGCAGCCGGCCGACCATGGCGCGAACGCTGGCAATCCTGGAAGTACGGCGACGCCAACGAACGCAAGACGCTTCGGGCGAGCCTGCTGGACATCAATCCATTCTTTTGGCTTGCTGGTCGCGATCGAATGAAATCTTTCTTCGTTTGGGCCTTTGTTGCTTTCGTCGCGGGTTTTTGGTTGTGGGGTTACTTCGAATCGCCGGACATGGCACCCGATCCGACCGTGGGTATCTTTACGGCATCTATTCTGCACAGCGGGCTGAAGATTTGGATCGCCTCGGAAACGTGCCGCCATTTCGTCGATCATCGGCGCAGTGGATGCCTG
The DNA here is from genome assembly GCA_039933075.1 of Verrucomicrobiota bacterium. Lineage (GTDB taxonomy): Bacteria > Verrucomicrobiota > Verrucomicrobiia > Limisphaerales > JACPZS01 > JBDTOW01. Next base: position 1,316 of record JBDTOW010000178.1, read on the forward strand.
GAATTGCTCCTCTCCACACCGCTTACGGTGGGCGATATCCTGCGCGGCAATCTGCTCGCTCTCCAGCGCCAGTTTGGCGGACCAATCCTCACCGTGCTGGCCGCGGATCTGCTTTTGCTCATCCTGGGCCTCAATAAAGATCCGGGCGATCCTGCCCGCCGGGAAACCCTCCTCACCTTCATCGCCTGCATGACCATGCTGGTGCTCGACGGATATGCGATAAGTTGGCTCGGGATGTGGTTCGGAATTTCCGCGAGAAACTTCAATCGATCCTGGACGGCAACGCTCAGCCGAATCCTCGTAATGCCGTGGGCGATTTATCTGGGAGGCTTGCTCACCGTAATCACGCTTCGCCTGGGCAGTGGATTCAATCCATCGACGGAAAACATACTCGGCTGGTGGTTCGGGATCAGTCTGGTCATCGATGTCTTTTACATAGCCTGGTCGAAACGGAAATTGAATCAGGAGTTCCGGACAATTGCCGCGCAGCACAACGCCCCGGACCGCCCGCAGCGGATCTGGTGGCAGTCCCGTCGGTCCAGGACTTAGCGAGGCGCTCCCCGGGGAGTGGTCCTGATCCTGATCCTAATCGTAGTCGTTTCGAGCCTTCTGCAAGTAGGAGTAAGAGTAAAAATGCGACCAGCACTCGCGAATCAGCGGTAGGGGGATATGCGCCTTTGTGGCAACTTAGGACAGACCGAATTGGACGCAACGCAATCTCTCGACCTTTGTCAAAATTACAGCGAAGACAAAATGAACTCGGCAACTGGCACGTCGGATTCCTAGATGATCAAAACCACTAAGCTATGAATTGCCTGCCAATCGTTGAAAGAGAACTCCGGGTTGGCGCACGTCGAAGCGCAACCTACCGCACTCGTTTCGGCACGGTGCTGGTGTCGACCTTGGTTTGCGGCACCATTCTCTGGGAGTTCTCCCAGGGAACCGCGCCTCCTTCGCGCATCGGCCAAATCCTGTTTTGTACGCTCTCAACGACTGCCTTCTTCTACTGCCTCCTGGTTGGGCCGCTCGTCACGGCGGACTGTCTGAGCGGGGAGAAGCGCGAAGGAACTCTCGGGCTGCTGTTTCTCACCGACCTGAAAGGTTACGATGTTGTTTTGGGAAAACTCGTGGCCTCTTCCGTCAATTCCTTCTATGGCCTGCTGGGTATGCTGCCATTGTTGGCGTTGCCCTGGCTTCTGGGTGGCATAACCGCCGCTGACTTCGCGCGAATGGCATTGGTTCTAATCCACACGCTGCTCCTTTCCCTTTCGGTGGGAATTCTGGTCTCGACCTTGAGCCAGCACGAACGCCGGGCGATGATGGTAACGCTCCTGTCGATGGCATTCCTGATCACTGGTCCCTATTTAATCGTGTTCGCTATCGCTTTGATTCAGGGAAAGATAATAGACCTCGATTTCCTGGGGTCGGTGTTGCCGGGCAATCCGTTGTACAGTTTCATCTCCGCGCTTGCGTCGTTTAATTTCATTTCCTTGGGTGGGGGCGTGCCGGGTATCGGTGATTTTTGGATGTCTTTGGTGATTCTTCACTTGTTGGTCTGGTGCTCTCTCCTGGCTGCCAGCAAAATCCTGCCTCGCGCGTGGCAAGAGAGGCGCAGAACCAGATGGATTCAACGGTTGCGCCTTTGTTGGGAGCAGTGGGCCTACGGCAAGCCCGCCGAGCGAACCGTCTTTCGCAGAAAACTGCTGGAGATAAATCCTTTTCTTTGGTTGAGCGGACGTGATCGTGTCAAACTAAAGTTCGCCTGGAGCCTGGCGGCAGCGATGCTTCTCTGGGGACTCCTCTTTCAGTGGTTCCACTGGGATTCGTTGTCCGATGCGGTCATGGCCATGGCAATTGCGTTCCTGGCTCATCTTTTTTTCAAGATCTGGATAATTTCCGAGGCCTGCAATCGGATCGTGCAGGAGCAGCAGCTTGGATCGTTAGAGGCCCTTCTGTCGACGCCGCTCAAGATCTCCGAAATACTGCGGGGCCAACTTCTGTCGCTCAGGCAACTCTTTGCCAAACCAATCGTCGTCCTGCTGATCCTGCAACTCTGGTGGTTCTGGGAAGCGAACAATCCCCGGCCGGGAGGCTCGCTTTTCCAGGGCAAAACCGGCATGATATTTTGTTTCCTCACCAGTGCGATTGTGCTGCTCGCTGATCTGGTCACGCTAAGTTGGGTCGGCATGTGGAGAGGGCTGTGCGCGAAGGATGCCAACCGGGCGATCCTGGGCACTGCCCTTCAGGTGCTCGCGATGCCGTGGCTGGTGATCCTGTTTGTTAGTGGCTTGTTTGATCCGAGCTTCCCCGCACTTTTGGTACTTTGGTCGAGCCTGAGCTTGCTGAACGACGCCATTCTTTGGCGAACGGTCAGAAAGAAATTACTCGCGGAGTTCCGTCAGCGCGCGACGTTTTATTTGCCTCCCCGCAAACCGGCTTTTGCCTGGCTCTTTATGGAATTAACCCGCTCCAAGCGCAAGCCACTGGGGGAGGCCCGTGCTAGTGCCTGATTGCACCCGGGTGTCGGAAACCTGAGATAACGTAACGGATGATCTTTTTGCCTATTGTTGGAAGAGAGCTTCGCGTCGCCTCGCGGCGCGGCGTTACGTATCACACGCGATTTTGGACGGTATTCGCGGCCATCCTGATCTGTGGCTGGAAGTTGATGAGTTTCGCGCAAGGGGCCGTGCCGCCATCCCAGAGCGGCCAAAACCTTTTCAACACGCTGTCGGTCCTCGCGTTTGTCTATTGCTTGTTTTGCGGCGCGCAGGTCACGGCCGACTGTTTGAGCGAAGAAAAACGTGAAGGAACACTTGGCCTTTTATTTCTCACCGATTTGAAAGGCTACGATGTTATCCTGGGGAAACTCGCGGCGAGTTCGATCAACTCGATTTACGGAGTGGTAAGCATTTTGCCGCTGCTTGCCCTGCCGTTGTTGCTGGGCGGCGTCACGGCCAACAGCTTCTGGCGGATGGCGCTGGTGTTGATCAACACGATGTTCCTGTCGCTCGCGGTCGGAATGATCGTATCCACCCTGAGCCGGCACGAACGCAAGGCGATGATGGCGACCTGCCTCGTTATGTTCACTCTGATAATCAGTCCGTACGTAATTCTATTCATGATGGCAATGGCGGATTGGAACTTCAAGAGCCCGGAGTCTGTTCTGCCATTCATCGTGCTCAGCCCGGTTTATGGATTCGTGTCAGCCATGGAGCTGACCAAGTCCGTGTTTATCCCGCCGGGCATCTTCACCGACGAAGGCTTTTGGATGTCGCTCCTCATCGTGCATTTGTTCGCCTGGCTTTTCCTGCTCGGCGCAAGCTTGATTTTGCCGCGCGCCTGGAAGGAAAGGCAGCGCAATCCGACGCTGGTCCGGTGGCGCAACCGCATTCAGCAGTGGGCGTATGGCGATCCCGCGGAACGGAAGGCCTTTCGCACGCGGCTGCTCGAAACCAACCCCTTCCTCTGGCTGGCGGGGAGAGATCGCATGAAACCTCAATACGCCTGGGGGTTCCTGGCCGCCATGATCGTCGTTTGGCTGTGGGGTTACTTTCGCCATGGCAACATCATGCTCGATATCCGGCTGCTCGGGGTGACCTTGTTCCTTTGGCACACCGTGTTCAAAATCTGGATCATCTCCGAAGCCAGCAGCCGACTGGTGGAGGAGCAACAGATCGGGGCGTTGGAATCCATTCTGTCAACGCCGCTCGATGTTCCGCAAATCTTGCGAGGACAGCTTTTGGCTTTGAAGCGGCAATTCGCCAGGCCGGTAATCGCCCTCTTGTTCCTCGATCTAGGATTGCTCTGGCTGCAAAGCCGGGAGTTAACCGATGACTCGCACTATACCCGGCACGATCTGGTTGTCGTGTTCCTGTCCGGGATGGTTATGCTGGTGGCAGACTTGTGCACGCTAAGCTGGGTCGCCATGTGGCAAGCCTTATGTCACAAGAACACAAATCGCGCCATCCTCACCACGGCCATTCAGGTGCTCGGCCTGCCGTGGCTCGAATGGATGGTGTTCCTGGCTCTCTTTCCCATCATGGCCGGCGCATTTCGCCCGATTATGGAAATGAGTTTTTCAACCCAGATTCTCGGCTGGCTGATCATCGGGCTGCTGACGGATCTCTTCTGCTGGCGGTCAGCCCGCCGCCATTTGTTGGCTGACTTCCGTCGCATGGCGACTTTCCAATTCCAGCCACGTCGATCCGTCTTCGCCGCGATTGCTTCGCGCCTGAATAAGCATCCTCCTTCATCGTTGGTTGCTCCCTCGCCCGAATCGGCGGCCAGTCAGTGACCTGCTCCAGAACATTTTTTTATACAGATTGGACGATTGCGGTGTCCATAAAGTGTTTGCTGAGGAAGTCCGGTAGAGTCGGGTTTGGATTCGAGAAGATGCAATACCAGCTCGCAAGTTCTTTGAAGCTTGCGGAACCTTTTGCCATTGCTTGCGAATGGCTCAGTTTGGCACGCACCCGCTTATCCGTATCTATTCCGGCGGGAAGGCGAGAAGGCGGGAGTGCACTGCTGTTGAATTAAAGTATGTCGTTTGAAAGTCTAGCCCCGAAAGGGCCTTAATGTGAATAGCCGTGGGTGCAACCCGCGGGACAGCCGGCAAAATCGATACCGACCCCAAAGGGGTCGAACAACACATGACGACGGTCTCGTTCGACCCCTCCGGGGTCGTAAGCCATTCTTCGTCCCGATCCGTGGGTTACTCACCCACGGCTATTCATATTCCTCCCCTACGGGGATGGAAAAAGCGGCCCAACTCCTTAATTCAATGGCAATGCGCCTGGGGTGCGGGCGAGCCTTGCGGTTCACTGAATAATCACAGTTTAGGCGCAGCTCAACCAGGCCGCGATCCATGACTTTCCTGCCGATCGTCGAGCGGGAGTTGCGCGTCGCCGCGCGGCGAACGCACTCCTATCGAACCCGCACCCTGGCGGCGCTGATCACCTGCGTCGTGGTGAGCGGAATATTGATCACCGCCGGCCAATTCTCGACGCCGATGAAAATGGGGCAATCGCTCTTCAAGCTGCTCTCCTGGGTCGCCTTCGTTTACTGCCTGCTCGAGGGCGCCCGGACTACCGCCGACTGCCTCAGCGAAGAGAAGCGCGAAGGCACCCTGGGACTTCTGTTTCTCACCGATTTAAAAGGCTACGACGTCGTGCTGGGCAAACTGCTGGCCACATCCTTGAACAGCTTCTACTGTTTGGTCGCCGTCTTTCCCGCCTTCGCGATCTCCCTCCTGCTGGGAGGCGTGACGCCGGGCGAATTTTGGCGCATGGTTTTGGTGCTGACCAACACGCTCTTTCTGTCCCTTTGCACCGCGATGTGGGTTTCCTCAATCAGCCAGGACTCTCGCAAAGCCTGGGGCGCGGCGCTGGGACTGATGTTGGCAATTTTGTTTGGCCCGTGGCTTCTCGATTACCTGATTTTTTTTTCGATCCCCAAACCAGCTAATGCGCTGTTTTCTGTCCTCTCTCCTTTGGTGGCTGTCGTACTCGCTTATGACGTTGAATACAATGCTGGCTCAGCGCATTTTTGGTGGTCGTTTTTCTTCATTCAACTTTTGAGTTGGATTTCCCTCGCGCTCGCGAGTTGGACCTTGCCGAAGACCTGGAAAACAACGGCAGCCATCGCGACCCAATCGGCCGCGGAACCGTCACCTTTGAAACAATGGATTTTGAAACACAACCTTTTGCCTTGCCGTAGCCGAGGCAAGTGGCTGTTGGAAACCAATCCCGTGCTTTGGCTGGTCGGCCGAAACGAGCAACAGCGCCGATGGCTCTGGACTCTGGTAGGTTTCGCGGTGTCCGGAGCCCTCGTCATCTGGTTCGCGAATGAAGAGAATCGGAAAGACATGCGCGAGGTGAACGTGGCAGCCGTGCTGGCAATCCATCTGATTTTCCGGATTTGGGTGGCGGCCCAGGCT
>JBDTOW010000179.1:0-7243 GCA_039933075.1 Verrucomicrobiota bacterium
CGTTTGCCGTCAGCCGGCGGATCCCGCCCGCGACAATGATATTACCTTCTTTGTCGGCCTTCAAAACGGGGCGTGTGGCGGTGTATTCGTAACTTTGCCGCAAGATCAACTGGCCATCAGGGTTAATCACGCTGTAATTGAACGAACGCGCTCCGGTCTGGAACAGAAGATGCAGACTGCTAAGTTTGTCCAATTGTGGCTCCGGACGGGTAGTTGACAGGAAGAGGCCAACGGGGAATACCCGGTAGATCCTACCCTCTACGGCATCCGTCACCCGGACGTAAAGCCTTTTCTCTTTGACATGCTCGGCAACCTGGAGCGCATACCTCCTGACTTCAGGGGGCGTACTGGAGCCAGCCGCATTGGGCACACCAAAGTCTTGCTCCCACAACGTTCTGCCGCTCGATATGACAAAGTTCTTGGGCTTGCTGGTTAGCTCCTGTTGCCATTGGGGAATTTTAACACTCGCGGCCACCGTGTAGCGACCGGGGATCGTGAGCTGATAATACGGCGCCAAATCCACTCGCTTGGTGGCCGCGGTCGTGGTTTCGACTTCGAATTCCCCGACGACAGGTACGTCACCCAGTGTTGGCACGGTGAATTTGTCTCGCGCCTCGACGGAGAACGCGAGCCAGTCTGGTTCTTGACCTAATTTAAGTGTCTGTCCTGAAAGATTCGTGATGCGCACGCCAGTCACGAGCGACTCACCAGGCAGGTAGTAATCGTCTTCCAAATCCACTTCCACGGTCACTTGCGCCCGAACCAGGCACACTGACAGGAAAGAAATCCCTAACAATGAAAGAAAACTTTTCATTCGACCAGTCTAGGCCAGCACCATTGGCAGGCAAGCGGCAAATCCCCAAAATGGAGTCAGGAACGCAGCGGAGACCGATGTTCCTAACCGGCTTAGAACAACAGCCGACGCAGGTTATCGACGTGCCGTCGCCCTGAATTATTCAAAGAGCTCGAGGTTCTCGGCAATTGCGGGGGCAGGGAAAGTTCTTTCGCCGATCGCTCGCATGTTTCGAAATGAAGCTTGAGGACGCCGACCCACTCAAGTTTGCGATCGCTCGGACAAGCGCCGTTGGATCTCCTGATAGACAACCTGCGGCCTGATTGCCCGCAGACATTCGAACGGCTTTTCGTAATGGCATGTATGATTGAGGCAGGGAACGCAGGGAAGCGCAGTCTGTATCGTTCGATCGGTTTGGAAATAGGGTCCCGTACGGCGTGGCTCCGTGGGACCGAACATCGAAACAACCGGCTTGCGCAACGCCGCCGCGACGTGCATCGGTCCAGTGTCATTTGTCACCATCAAATCGCACAAACGAATCCATTCGATCATCTCGGGAATAGACGTTTGGCCAGCGAGATTTAAACACCGCCGAGGATGAACTTGTGCAACCGCCTCGCCAAGCAGCGCATCCTCATCGCTCCCCAGGATGGCAAATCGCAGGTCCGGAGCCGCGATTGCCAGGCAATCCAGAAGTTCCGCATAGTACTGGACCGGCCAGCGTTTGTTTGACCAGCGAGCCCCCGGATTCAGGACGATCCAGCGGGCGCCGTCAGGTTTCCATTTTTGTTGAATCGCCGCTACCACTTCAGGCCGCGGACGCAGCCAGGTGAAGTTCCAGTGAACCGGCACCCCGAGGACCGGCAACAATTGCAAATACCAGTCGACCGCGTGCGTGTGGAATGAAGGCCGCGGAACGAAGACATCGTAGAATCCGGCTGCTCCTTCCCTGGGATCGTTGACTCCAATCGTGAATTGGCCGTTCGCCAGCCACGCAAACAATCCGCTCCGCGCCAAACCCTGCAAATCAATGACCCAATCGAAGTGATAAGATCGAATCTCCTGAATGCTGCGCAGCACTTCATTCCAGTTCCGTGGAGATTTCCAGCGGTCGCGCTCGAAGGCGAAGATTCCGGTCACATGAGGATCCCCCTCCAGCAAGGGGAGCAGCCCCGACGCAAGCCACCAGTAAACTTCACTGCGGGGCAGATGGCTTTTGATTAGTCGAAGCACTGGCAAAGCCTGCACCACATCGCCCATCGAACTGGGTTTGAGAATAAGAATCTTCAAAAGCGAGGGATGACAGACAATTCGGCGCGAGATATCAACCAGGAAAAAGCCTCTAGCAGCCCGTTGGATTTTTAACGGGCGATAGGCGAACTCCGGCCAATCGAACCATCACCGGCCAAGTGCGAGGCGTTCGGCCAGCCGCGGGGGCAAACCGGCCTTGATAATTTTCGCTTGAGCACTCGCGATATCGTAATCCAAACGCCTGAGCTCGATCGTTCCTTCGTCCAGGTCGTACACCACATAACCTGCTTTCGGATTACCGTCGCGCGGTTGGCCCACGGCGCCGACGTTTACGAAATACTTTCGCCCGGGCTCAACCTTGAACTTCGAGTACGTCCCTCCGCGCACAACACTGTCGCGAATGAACGCGACGGGAACATGAGTGTGGCCGAAGAAGCAAACGTTCGTGTTCTGATAGGTGAAACTGGCGGCGGCCGCGAGCCGGTCGAACACATAACCCCAGCGCTGCGGTCCATCCAGGGTCGCGTGAACGATCGAGAAGCTGGCAACCAGCCTCAGATATTTCAACTCACGCAGCCACTTCCGGTCTTCCGGACTCAACTGGCGCCGTGTCCAACTGACAGCCTCCGCTGCGTACGGATTGAATCCATCCATGTTCCCCTCGTTGGAACAGTATTCGTCGTGATTCCCCTTGATGCATGGCATGCCCATCTCCCGAATGATATCCAGGCATTCTTTGGGATTAGCATTGTATCCTACCACGTCTCCCAAACACGCATAGTGCGTGCAGTGCTGCGCTTTGGCGTCGTTTAAGACAACCTGGAGAGCTTCGAGATTGGCGTGGATATCGGCGATAATGGCGTACTTCATCTTAACTGGGCTAAATTACCTAATAATTTCAAAACCGCAAAAATCACCGCGCGCTTCCGACCAACATGCATGTTCATCGTCGATTAAAGACCCGAGACCCGATTCCTGGATGCCCTGCTGGAACGCTTCCAGTTCCTCTTTCGCGCCTTCAGCAATAAGCTCTACTCTACCATCCGAGAGATTGCGAATAGTGCCTGTAACTTCGAAGCCCGTCACGAGGGATTTTACGGTGTAGCGAAATCCGACACCCTGGACGCGCCCCGCATAAAAGACATGCACCCGAAAACGGCTCATACGACGCAGGGGTCATGTCCTTTGACGGATCGATGCCTCGGCAGCAAAAAGCCGTCTATCCCAACATCCAGCCAGCGTCTCACTTCAGGATGAAGCCATAACCCAACCCGTCAGCGCAACGATTTTGTTTCCCGCTTGCTCGGCGAACCAGGTCTTCGTAGGTTCAGCGGCAGAACTTAGCGTATGCCGAGTGTCTTCATTAAAACTTACGGTTGTCAGATGAACGAGCGCGATTCGGAAGCGGTGGCGGCGCAGCTTGTCGCCAAGGGCTATTCTTTGGCGCCGGCCGAGGGGACGGCTGACGTGGTGTTGCTCAATACCTGCAGCGTGCGGGACGCGGCAGAGCAAAAAGCAATCGGCAAGATGCAGGGTCTCGCCGCGGAGGTCCGTCGCCATCGTCCCGGCGTGGTCCTCGGGTTTATGGGGTGCATGGCGCAAAGCCGCGGGCAGGCGCTGCTCGACCTGTTGCCGGATGTCGATTTGGTGATCGGCACGCAAAAATTTCATCGAGCCGCGGACTACTTGGATGAGATTTTCTCGGGAAAGCGGAACAAAATTTGCGATGTCGGGGAAGAAGAGGGTAGTGAGGCGACTATCCGCGAACACATTTTAGCCGGCAACGCCAGGACCAGATCTGTCACTGCCTTCGTCAGCATTATGCAAGGCTGCAATCAGTATTGCACCTTTTGCATCGTGCCTTACACGCGCGGGCAGGAACGGAGCCGAACGATTCCCGATATTGTCGCCGAATGCTGCGAGCTGGCGGCGCGCGGCGTCCAGGAAGTGACTTTGCTCGGCCAGATCGTGACGAGTTTCGGCAAACGCGAAATCGGCGTGCAGGACGGCCGTTCCGCGTTTGTCCAACTCCTCGAAGTAGTGCATGAAATCGAAGGACTGGAGCGCATTCGTTTCACGTCTCCCCATCCAAAAGGTTACGGTGATGATTTGGTCGAGGCGTACGGGCGGCTGCCCAAACTTTGCGAGAGCGCTCATATTCCCGTGCAAAGTGGCAGTGACCGGATTCTGAAATTGATGCATCGCGGTTACACCCGCGCGGGCTGCCTCGCGATAATTCAGAAATTGCGCCGCGTCCAGCCCCGGATCGGTATCACCACGGACATCATAGTCGGATTTCCCGGTGAAACCGAGGCTGATTTCGCAGAGACGCTCTCGCTGGCAAAGGAAGCGGAATTTGATAATGCGTATATCTTTAAATACAGTCCGCGGAAAGACACTCCGGCAGCGACGATGCCCGATCAAGTGCCGCAGGAGGTCAAAGAGGAACGCAATCAACGGCTGCTTGACCTTGTCAACGAGATCGGCGCTCGCAAGTATGAGGCCCACGTGGGAGAATGCGTGGAAATTCTCGTCGAGGGCCCGAGCCGGCGAAATTCAGCGCGTCTGGAAGGCCGGACCCGCACGAACAAAATCGTCGTCTTCGAGGGGAGTGAACGGCACGTCGGCCAGTTTCTGGATCTGAAGATCTTTCGGGCTGGTTCGTTCACGCTTTACGGTGACCCGGCGATTGTGAACCTGGACTGATTACGGTTTTTATGGCATCGATTAAACTCTCGACCCTGTCGATCATTCTCGGCCTGAGTGTCGCTCTTCCGCAGATTTACGGGCTGATGAATCCGGCGGCCTATCGCGAAGCGCTCAGAAAATTCCCGCGATCAACGAATTGGGGTTACTTCCTGGTGGGATTGGGGACGATCTGGTTTCTCTGGAACCTCCAACAGGAATCGATTGCCGATTTTGCGGTCTACAAACCGCTCATGCTCGCGGGATTTGGATTGCTGGGGATATTAACCTGCATCTTTGTGAGCGATTTGCTTGCCGTGCGCGGCCTGGCGGTTGTCGTGATGCTGCTCGCCAAACTGATGGTGGACACTGCGCGATTGGAAGATACTTCGTGGCGGTTGGTGATTGTGGTCTGGGCATATCTTCTGGTGGTCGCGGGCATCTGGTTGACGCTTTCTCCGTGGCGGCTGCGCGACATAATCCACTGGAAGACAGCCGATGATCGGCGGGTCCGATTATTCAGTGGATTGCGCCTGGCTTTCGGTTTGTTCGTCTTCATTCTTGGGTTAACCGCATTTTGAAAGCCTTGATTCGGATATCAGGAAACCGGGGACGCCTCGTTTTCTGATCTGGTTCGCTCCTGTGACAAAACCTCGCGGCAAAATTCTCGTCATTCGTGGCGGCGCGATTGGCGATTTCGTTCTGACTCTGCCGGTGTTCAGTGCGTTGCGGCAACAATTCCCGCAGACGCGTCTGGAGGTTCTCGCGTATCCCCACATCGCTCAACTGGCTCTCGCAGGTGGTCTGGTCGATCAGGTTCGTCCGATTGAGTCGCTAGCCCTGGCTGGTTTCTTCGGAGGGCATTCCTCCCTCGATCCCATCCTGGCTGAATATTTCAATAGTTTTTCGATTGTCATTTCGTATCTTTATGATCCCGATGCGGTTTTTCAGGAGAACGTCGCGCGGGTCTCGAAGGCCCAATTTATCGCTGGCCGCCATCGTCCGGATGAAACGAGGCAGACTCACGCCGTCGACGTTTTCCTTCAGCCGCTCGAACGGCTGGCCATCTTCGATGCTGATCGGATTCCTTGGTTGAGCGTGCCGGATTTGTCCTTCGATGTTCTACCTTCCGGAAATTGGCTGGCTTTGCATCCGGGCAGCGGAAGTGAGCGAAAAAACTGGCCGGAACGGAATTGGGCGGAGTTGTTGAAGGTTCTGATCGCATCAACCGATTTTGGCTTTCTCCTCGTTGGCGGCGAAGCCGAGGGGGAAAAACTCGATCGTCTGGCGGCCCCTCTGCCACCGCACCGAATCAAGCTGGCGCAGCACTTGCCGCTGGCGGACTTGGCACAGTCTCTCAAATACGCGGTCGGATTTGTCGGGCATGATTCGGGAATTTCGCACTTGGCCGCGGCAATCGGATTGCCCGGGCTGCTTTTGTGGGGCGAGACGAATGAATCAATCTGGCGCCCGCCCGCACCGCAAATGCGCCTCCTCCGCGCACCGCGAAGTCTTGCTGAGCTGGACGTGACGTTGGTTATTGAGCAATTGAATGGTTGGTTGGCTGGTGATTGGAGAAAAGATCCCGCGACAAATCCATTTTGCGAAAATGAAATCCATTGACTCAGACACAGTTTTTCCGGCGGCTTGGCCCGCCAGGACATTCCAGACTCAATCGGCGGTAGGGACGCCGCGCTGCGGCGTCCCCGCGCCGTGCAGGCGCGGAACTGGCGGTTCGCCAGGTGATGGATTCGTCTCCCTTGCCACCGAGTGTTCCGCCGCTGAACGCGGCGGGGACGGCGCAGCGCGCCATCCCTACCTTTGTTTGGCTGCTCTTGGCAAAATCGGTCGTGAAATATGCGGGCTAGTCTTGATGATTGCCTGGCTCGTCCCCATGCCGTTCGCCTATTCAGCGGAACCATTGCGGGTCGCGCCGGCAAGTCCAGTCGGGAAAACGGCTGCGCCCGAAAAATCACTCCCGAGCAACCCGGAGGTCAAATCCTACCTCTTATTGCATCAGGGGATGAACCAGGGTTACACGAGCGAAGAGGTGGACCCCGAGGATATCGACGCGTATTTCTGGCATGTCTTCTCCCGTCTGCCGGAAGAGGTGACGGTGTATCCTTCTGAAAATTATTATTATTTTGTGGACTGCATTCGTGGAATGCAGATTTGGGGAAACATTCGCCTGCCTGCCGGGCGCCGCGAGCGCGGCATTCTCTCCTTCGCCTATGCTGAATTTGTTGAATTTCCAACCGGCTCCGATCCTTCCCTCAGCCGCGCCAAGTATTTCACTGAGGCGGATGCACTGACCATCGAGGAAATCGATAAATTTACGTATGTGGTCAAGTTCAACCGGCGCTCTGTGCGCTTTCGGCTCCACAAAATTTCCCAGGAACCGCCCAAGCTCTTCTCGTTGCGGCCCGATGAACTTTTTGTCGAACGCACCTTCGACGAATCAGGGATCCAATTCTTCCTGCTGTTTAACACCAACAGAAACTACTTTTCCTGGGT